>JACCZQ010000064.1 GCA_013695905.1 Chthoniobacterales bacterium | reverse complement strand
CTCTTTCTGCAGCCCTCCGCGATGCGCTGGAGAGCAGCGGCCACTACCTGATCAAGGAGGAGCACGATAGCCGGCTGGCGATGAACGCCGCCCGCTGGTTTCAGCCGGACCTCATCCTTTGTGATCCGGCGATGGATGGAGTGAACGCAGGGTTCGTGCGAGAGTTGCAGAAGGCGACGTTGTGCAAAGAGACGCCGGTGGTGTTTGTGACGCGCGATGGCAGCGGCAAGAGCGCGGTGGTTTCCGGCGGCGTCCTGAGCGGCTACAGCTTTCTCGCTGGTCCGGTGCCGCTGGAGCAGATCGGCAAATATGTGGCGGAGCTGCTGAACCCGCCGGCCGGTGCAGCCTAGCTCGCGCTGCTGCTATTCGCTCGCGTCGGTGGGCTTGGTCGCGCCTGCTTTCGGGTCGCCTGGTTTCGTCTCATCCTTGGTTTCGAAATTTGGCTTCTCCAAAGTCGGCGTGCCGCCGATGTAGCGCGCGAGCCAGCTCTGCATTTCCCAGTGCCAGTGGATGGCGTTCTGCGGCTTGAGGATCCAGTGATTCTCATCCGGAAAAATGACGAGGCGCGACGGCACCTCCTGCGCCTGCAGGGCGGCGTAAAGTTCCAGCGCGTTTCCGTAAGGGACGCGGTAGTCGAGTTCGCCGTGGATGACGAGCGTCGGCGTTCTGAAGTTCTTCGCGTAGAACATCGGGTTGTTCCGCTGCAGGCCTTCCACGTCACCCCACGGCGAGCCGCCCATGACGTGCATGAAGCTGTGCGTCATGTCGCTGGCGAACTGCGAGTAGCTGTTGTTCACACCGGCGTGATTGACCAGCGCCTTGAAGCGATCAGTATGCCCGAGAATCCACGCCGCCATGTAGCCGCCGTAGCTCGCCCCGGCGGCGGCGAGACGGTCGCCGTCGATATTCGGGAATCGCTGCAGCAGTGCGTCCGTCGATTTCATCACGTCCTCGAGCGGCTTGTCGCCCCATTGATTGAGGATGCTGCGGGCGAATTCCTCACCGAACCCGGTCGAGCCATGGCGGTTGACCCACGTCACGATCCAGCCGGCGGCGGCGAACACCTGCGTGTTCCAGCGATAGCTCCAGCTGTCGCGGTTCATCGTGTGCGGGCCGCCGTGCAGTAGCTGCACGAGCGGGTATTTCTTCGCGGGGTCGTAATTCGGCGGCAGCACGAGCCAGCCGTGCACGTCGGCGTCGTTCGCGCCTTTGAACCAATACGGCTCCACCTTGCCGAGTTTGATGCCGGCCATGAATTCGTCGTTGAAACGCGTCAACTGACGCGCGGCTCCTGTTTTCGGATCAAGCGCGAACAGCTCGTTAGGCCGATTCATGGTGTCGTTGAGAAACACGATCGCGTCCCCGCGCACTTCCAGACCGGTGGAGGTGCCTTCCGTGTAAACAGGCTTCATCTCTGTGCCGTCTGCGTTGAGCCGGAAGATCGGCATCACGCCTTTTTCTTCCGCGGTGATCCAGAGGGTGCGGCTGTCGCCAGACACCCGGACGTCGCCGATCGAGTAGTCGATGGGCTCCGTCACCGGGGTGTTCCGGCCAGCGGCAAGGTCGTGCCGCCAGAGCTTTTCCGATTCGCCGGAGTAATACGGCGTCTCCTGGCGCTTGAAGTAAACCGATCGCCCGTCGGGCGAGAACAGTGGCGGCCCGTCGTCGCCTTTGTTCTCCGGCGTCACGTTTTTCATCGTGCCGGAGCCGTCGGTCGGGATGAGGTAGATGTCGGCGTTCGGATAATCGCGGAACGGCGGCGCGGTGGTGTTGAACTCCAGCGCGATGGTTTTGCCGTCGGGCGCGATGTCGTAATGGATGTCGCCGCTGTTCAGGAACAGGCGATCCACGCCCGGGGTGAGATCGGTGATCGCCTTCGTCGCGAGATCGACGCGCAGGAGGCGGTTGGCGAGGTTATCGGTGAGGTAGCGGTCGAAGTGACGGTATTGGCGGTTCTCCGTCACCTTCGCCGTCATCTTCGATTCCTTGCGGCGCTTGAGTTCCTTTTTCATCGCGGCGACGTCGGCCTCCGCCCATTTGCCGGCGAGCTCCGGAATAGCACTTGTGGCGACGACGATGCTCTTCCCCTCCGGCAGCCACCGCGGCGTCCCGATCGGGTTCGGCAGCTCCAGGATTTTCTGCGCTTCGCCGCCGTGGAACGGGATCACGTAGAGGGAGGCGTTCTCATCCTTGCCGCGCTTCGAGGTGAAGGCGATGCGGGTGCCGTCGGGACTCCAGACCGGCGCATCCTCGCTCGTCTCGGCGGTGGTGAGCCGGCGCACTTCGCCGCCTGCCACGGGGACTGTCCAGAGGTTGCTGGTGCTTTCGTTTTTCTCGATCGACCACTCCTGCACGCGGAAGACGGCGTGACGACCGTCCGGCGAGAGCGCTGGACTCGTGACGCGTTTTATCGCCCACAAGTCCTGCGGAGTGAGAAGGCGCTGCTCGGTCGCAGACGCGGCGATGCAGAATGCGAGGGTGAGAAGAAGAGAGAGGAGGGAACGCGCGATCATGACGAGGCAGCCATACCAGCGCCTGCCACTGAGTCAAAATCCGGCCGATATCAGGTGCCGGTGAATCGCAGCGCGTTCGCCCGTGCTTACCCGATCGCCTGCTGATACGCCGCCGCGTCTTTCAGCTGCTGGACGTCGTCAGCGTTCGCCATTTTCAAGACGAAGATCCAGCCCTCGCCGAACGGGTCGGTGCTGACCAGCGCAGGCAAGGCGATCTCCAAAACAAATCCGCACCACTGCTCAGTGAACCGAAGCCTTAGGCTGGTTAAGCTGCGCAGACGAACTCAGATTCCGTCAGGAGTCAGCAAGGGGATCACTTGCCGTCGGTTACGCCGATACAACCGAAAATCCGAATCGGTGGTGATCACCCGCACGTTGTCGTGCAACTCAGTCATTCGGACGAGACAGGCATCCGCCAGTGACATCGGCACGTCCGCATAGCTGCGCTGCAGCTCTAGCAGGCGCTCCACTTCGCCTTCGACGGTGAAAGCGATTCGGAGCACTCCTTTCTGCACCATTTTCAGCACCGCGAGTGGATCGCCACCGAGGCGCCGAATGATGAATTGCGCTTCGGAGAGAACCGGCTCGCACGTCCAACTTGGCGATTCCAGCAGCGACCAGGTCTCCCGTGCCCAGGAGTGGTTATGATCGTCGGCGAACAGGACGGCGACGATCGGTCCGGTATCAACGACGTTTCTTTTGTCCACGTTTGTAGTCCGCGAGAATCGCGCTTTCCAGGTAACGCTTATTCACTGAGGCATCGGCCGGTCCATCGAACGTTCCGACCAAATCCCGCATCAAGTCCAGACAGGACGGCTTCTTTTTCGATGCGCGTTCGCGCAGTGAGATTTCCAAACTTTCGCGGATGATCGCAGATTTGGGCACGCCGCGTTCCGCCGCTGCTTCTTCCACCAGACGCAGGAGCTGCTCCGGCAGTTTAACGGAGACGGTAGTCATGAGAGAGGGTACTACCACCGGGAACAGATGGCAATACCCGATACCATCGCCGCCGAGCGACTGGGCGGGGGGATTCGGGGTCGCGTCTTTTAGGGCGTGTTGCTCAAATCACGGATTGCGAAAACTAACGCGTTTTTGGGGTTCAAATCACTCTCGCCAAAAATCAAAAAGCACTACAGGTCAATCTTGTGCGTCGTTTTTCATTCGATTTGGCTGACAAGGGTTTGAGCAACACGCCCTTTTTAGACGCGACCCCGTACGCTCCTCGTGCGCTCCTCTGATGAAGAGGAGACCGAGCAGAATGCCGGCGATCGAGGGCAGGTATTTCATGATGCGATGGTATGGGTGCAGTGTTGCTGCTGCGAGGTAAAACCAGGCGGACGGGTGAAGAGGTGAATCTCTCCTGCAGTGGTGATTTTTCGTGCGATGGCTCCGTTAATGAAATCTCCGGACGAACTCTGCTTCTCCGGATCTTCTGTGACGACGAACGAGCAGGGCGCCAGCGAACAGGGAGGCGCGGGGCGGTTGCAGATGCGGAGCCGAACGGCGCCCTCTCCGCGCCTGCCGTGCTGGCCAAGGCTGGTGCGCCCCTCGCGATGGCGGGTCTCTGGGTCCGGCACCGGCGAGCCGCGCGCGGTCACGTGGCGGCGCTGGCGTGCGTCTCTTGTGGTGGGCTCGGGCTGTGGATTGCAAAACGGACGGCTGGGAGTCATTAGTTAGGCACCAGGAACTCCGAGGCCATGTGTCCTCCATTGGATGCACGAGGTTGCCCATTCACCAGTGCTGCTGGTTCGGCAGCGAGGGAATGCCCGCTGACCGCCGCCTCCGCGGGAGACTGCGACGCTTTCATCCATCCCGAGCGACTTCAGAAAACTCTTTACTGGCATAGGCAACCCTGATTTATCTCGGACGAAACCCCCCAACCCCCCCACACATAATTGTTGCCAGGAAAAAACTACTATCTGTCATTTTAGCTTTCTTTCTCTTTTGGTGAATAGAGACTGGACCGGATTTTGCCTGACGGGCGTCCCCTCCCGCTCAACCCCCAAAATCAACGACAAACGCGGAAATTAACCGCAGAAGGGTTCGTATGTTCCCCCTCAAAAACTCCCCCTGCTCCCGGCTGCGCCCACTGCTCGCTTGCGTGATTCTCCTCACGCTCCTTGGCTCGCGACTCGCGCTGGCTACGGAAGTCGTCCTGTTGACCCTCACGGAAACTGCTCGCCAGGCAGACACGATCGTCCTCGGGACGGTCGTGTCGCAGAAAAGCAGATGGGGGAACGAATCGCGGCGATGGATGGTGACGGATTACACCTTTGCCGTTGAAGAAACGATCTACTCGCCGGCCCAGAGAGACGCCGGCAAAACGATCACCGTGACCTACTGGGGCGGGACACTGGATGGTGAGACGCAGGCGATCAGTGACATGCGGCTGCCGGCGGTCGGAGAACGGCTGTTGCTGATGCTGACGCCCGGGTGGAACAAGGAAGTGCAGTTCTCACCCGTGGTCGGCTTGTACCAGGGCCTGTTCGCCATCGGTGGGGAAGGTGGCGCGGCGATCGTCCACGATAGCAACGGTGCAGCTCTCTTCGTTCGGGGCGATGGCGCAATCGGAAAACGGAAGGGCGACGCAAACCTCGAGACTGATCGGCCCGCAGCGGAGATCGCCGTGTTCGTTTCCTGGCTCCGGGAAAATCTTGCCGCGATCAAGGCGGCTCCCTCCGAATTGCCGCCGCACGCCGACCGGAACGATCCCCGGGCGATGCGGGTTTTCTCGAAAACGCCAAGCACGGCTCGCGAGGAGGGATCTGCAGATGGCGGACGCGAGCCAGCGACAGAAATCTCGCAGACAACTGAAGCCGGTCCGTCCGCGGCCAGGCCGCTCGAGCCGGCCGATTTCCGGCGGGCGCAGCGGGGCACTCCCGGGACAGAAGCAGAAGGCGGCGCGACCTCTCCGGATTACTCTTATCCCCGCACGGCTAACATCCCGATCCTCGTCAATAACTTCCCCTCCAGCTTCGCGCCCTGGTCGCCCGAAGATCAATTCCAGATGGCGAAGTGGAACTATTACGCGACGAACGTCTTTCGTGTGTTCACCACGCCGACCGGAACCTGGGCCTGGCAAAACGATCGCTTCGACCTCTGCGGCTGGCCCAGCTCCGCTGACATGCAGGCACAGTTCGGCGCCGGCTGGGGCGCAAACACGATCGGCATCTGCTATACGCGGTGGAACAGCAGCAACGTGATCATCGAGGGCGACATCGCCTTGAACCCCGCCTTCACCTTCACGCTGGACGACGAATGGGTGAACGACGGCGCCAGCGCGAGAAGCTTTCGTCAGGTCATGATGCACGAGCTCGGTCACATGTGGGGCCTCGCCCATCAGTTCAATTTTCCCTCCATCATGAACGACTCCCAGGATGTCCACCGCTTTTTCGGCTTCCCCTACATGGATGATGCCGAGGCGATTCGCGCAGCCTATCCTGCGGCCGTCGTCACTCGGACCGATCTCGGCGTTTATCTGCGCTACGCCTCCGGCACGCAAAGCATCACCGACGCGACCTTTCCCTCCTCCGTCGGGAACGGACAGAGTTTCACCATCAACAACTATCATGTCGAAAACGTCGGGACGGCAGCGATCACGACCCCGACGCTCGAGTGGTACCTGACTCCCGCGCGGAATTACAATTCGACCACTCATTTCCTCGGGACGACCACCTATGGAACGCTCAACCGATTCAACTTTTTCACCCCCTCGACGGTTTCCAGATCCCTCACGGTGCCCGCCTCCGTGTCTCCAGGTTTCTATTACGTAAGTGCGTTTATCCGAAGCGACGCCGGCGCCTCACAAGGCTCATATCCGTTCAGCAACAACAACGCCTTTAGCCGCACCCGGATTCAGGTCACGCAGACGACCTACACCGTCACCCCGAGCACGGGCACGAATGGCACCATCAGCCCGAGCACGCCGCAGACCGTTAATCTCGGTGTGAGTGCGGCCTTCACAGCCACACCGTCAAGTGGGTACATCGTCGATCAGTGGTCGGTCAACGGCTCCGCCGTGCAGACCGGCGGCCGCAACTACACGGTCCCTAACGTCACCGGCAACCGCACCTTGCACGTCACCTTCAAACGCACGCTCAGCAGCGTCGTCTCGCGCAAGACGCATGGAGCTGCGGGAGACTTCGATCTTGAACTGCCGATCGGCAGCGCGCCCCCCGTCGAGCCCCGGCAGAGTGGCGGCAATCACACCCTCCTCTTCACCTTTGCTAATTCCGTAGCGTCTTTCGGCAGCGCGAACGTCACCTCTGGGACCGGAGCCGTCAGCGGCACCACCATCGGCACCAACCCGCGCCAGGTTTTCGTCAACCTGACCGGAGTCGCAAACGCACAGACTGTCACCGTCACCCTCTCGAACGTCAGCGACTCCTTCGGCAACAACAGCACAGTGGCAGCGTCCATGTCCGTGCTGGCCGGTGATACGAGTGGCAACGGGATGGTGAATGCCTCCGATGTCGGACAAACAAAGACGCAGGCCGGCCTGCCACTCAGCAGCGCGAACTTCCGCAGCGATGTCACGGTGAATGGCTTCATCAACGCCTCGGACGTGAGCGCCGTGAAGTCCTTTTCGGGTGTGAATCTGCCGTAAAGGGGCCGCTTCAGCGCCGTTCGGCACCTGGTCTTCGTGCAACCGGAGAACCGCACCGGCGCAGCCCCACGCCAGTAGCGCCATTCGGGTCAGTCCGTGCATTTGTGCAAGCGTTTTTCAACTGAACTCGCTGCGGTCGGCGGCCGCGCGGAAGGCTGAAACCGCGCGGCTGATATTCTAGCGCCTGCATTCGCGCATGGCCGTTCTTGAGCGAACGGGCAGTATGCGTTTTCGAGGCCGAGCGCGAACGGAATGGCCAGCGCACTCTTGGGGGAGTGCGGCCTGCGCTCTGATTCGGAGGTAAGGAATGTAACAGCACCGCCGGAGTCGACGCTCGTTTACGAGGCAGCCTGGGGGTCACGAGGCAGCTTGGGGGTCAGTCCGAGGTCTGACCCAAGGTCTGACCTTTCGTTCCTTCCGCCTGCCGCCAAGGCCATCGCGTCAGGGTTGGCGAGGGAAGCGCCGGGCCAGGCGACGCGCCTTTAGCTTGAAATAATCGTGCTCGCCCGCAGTGTGTAAGCGGATGCATACGGTGACACTGGAGCAGGCAAAGGAGCAGCTAGCGGAGCTGGTGGCGGAAGCCGGTCGAGGCACCGAGGTTCTCATCACCAAGGACAATGAACCGGTGGCGAAGCTGGCCCCCATTTCGCCCCGCAAGCCTCACGGCTTGCTCTCGAACGGCGAGTTCCCGCTCTGCGGGCTGTTGCAAGACAAGGTTATCCTGCGCGCGGGTTGGGAGGAAACGCCCGAAGGCTTCGAGCCATACCTGGAATAAGGCTGCTGCTCGATACGAACGCCTTTGTTTTTCTTCTGATGCGCTCGCCGCGCCTCAGTCTCCCCGCCTAGCAGCCTGTCGGACTTTTTGACGCCGGATTTGATTCTCCCCATGACGGTCCGCCACCTGCAGGTGCTCCATGGTTTGCCTCGACATCACAGCGACCCATTCGACCGTATGCTCGTGGCGCAGGCGCAGGCGGACGATATCACCGTGGTCAGCAGCGATCGCTCGTTTGAGCACTACGGCGGGCCACGGATTTGGTAATGCGGCGCCGGCGGGGCCGGTCCGTTCAGGCTGGTGGGATGGCTGGGCCTGTTTCCCGTCTCGCACGGTTCTCCATGCGACGGTGGACCTGCGCGCGCGGCATCGTTCGCTGAAAACTCCGGACGCGATTCATTTGGCTTCCGCCGTCCTCGCGGGTTGCGATCGCTTCCCGCCGAACGATAAAGCGCTGCAGGATTTTGCTGGCTTGCGTGTGGAAGTGATGGCCGGCTGAGTGGGCGTGCTCCGGCCGTTGCCTCCCTGGCGTGTCGGATCGCGCAGCGCCGGCGACCGGGAGGAAATTCAATCCGCGCGGTCCGGCTGGCATCGAGGTGTTTGCTTGAGGCAAAAATCAGCCTCCGCAAGTCTTCCGGGATGCGTGGGCGCAGTTTCGGAAATCTGCAAAAATCTTTGCCGGCGGGCGGCGTAACCGGCGGGACGCGCCGCGCTTACCACGCCGGAACACTGGGCGCTGCTTCGGCGCGCCTGGCAGGGCAGGCTGGCCCCAACCCAGCAAGAGCCGCTCGCCGTGCGCCACGATTCGTTGACACCTCACGAGGCGCGGAACACTTTTGCGCCTCCCTCGCGATCACGACCTCTCTTTTCATGGCCAAAAAAACGCCCTCCGCCACCTCCCGCAGCTCGCAACCCGCGAAGCCAAAAGCAAACGGCCCTGCCAAACCGAGGACGCCGAAATACGTTTACAACTGGGGCGACAACAAAGCCGACGGCGACGGCTCGATGAAGCCGCTGCTCGGCGGCAAAGGCGCGAACCTCGCCGAGATGACGCGCATCGGGTTACCGGTGCCTCCGGGGTTCACCATCACGACGGAAGTCTGCACCTACTACTACGACCACAAACAGCAATACCCGCCCACGCTGCAGGCCGAGATGGAGAAGGGCCTCGCCAGCATGGAGCGGATTATGGGCACCAAATTCGGTGACACCAGGAAGATGCCGCTGCTCGTCGCCGTCCGCTCCGGCGCGCGTGATTCCATGCCGGGCATGATGGACACCATCCTGAATCTTGGCCTCAACGACGACACCGTTCGCGCGGTCGAAAAAGCGACCGGCAATCCGCGCTTCGCGTGGGATTGCTACCGCCGCTTCATCCAGATGTATGGCGACGTCGTCATGGGTGTGCAGAAGCGGGAAGGCGAAGACCACGACCCGTTCGAGTCGGTGATCGAGGAATACAAACACGAGGTCCACGAGGAGGACATCGACGACGCCCACCTGAAGGTGGCTGATTACAAGGAGCTGGTCGCCCGTTTCAAAAAGCTGGTGAAGGAGCGCACCGGAAAAAGTTTCCCGAACGACCCGTGGGATCAACTCCGCGGCGCGGCCGGCGCAGTCTTCGGCTCCTGGATGAATGATCGCGCGATCGTTTACCGCCGGAAATACAACATCCCGCAGGAATGGGGCACCGCCGTGAACGTGCAGGCGATGGTTTACGGCAACACCGGCGAGAACTCCGGCTCCGGCGTCGCGTTCACCCGCAATCCTGCGAACGGCGTGGATGAATTTTACGGGGAGTTCCTCATCAACGCGCAGGGCGAGGATGTCGTCGCCGGCGTTCGCACCCCGCGCCCGGTTCTGGAGTTGGAAGGGCTCATGCCGAAAGCGTACGCAGAGCTGCTGAAGGTGCGCGCGCGTCTCGAGAAGCACTTCAAAGACGTGCAGGACGTGGAGTTCACCATCCAGGACGGGAAGCTGTTCATGCTCCAGACGCGCAACGGTAAACGCACCGCCGCCGCCGCGCTCAAGTTCTCCATGGACATGTGCAAGGAGAAGCTCATCGATTGGAAAACCGCCGTGATGCGGAATCCTGCTGATCAGCTCGACCAGCTCCTCGCGCCCATCTTCGACGCCGCCGAGGTGAAGAAAGCCACCGCGCTTGCCACCGGTTTACCCGCAGGTCCGGGCGCCGCCTCCGGCAGGATTTACCTGAACGCCGATCGCGCCGCCGCCGCTGCGGAAAAGGGGGGGAAGGTGCTGCTCGTGCGCAACGAAACCAGCCCGGAAGACCTCCGCGGCATGATCGCGGCAGAGGGCATCCTCACTGCGAAAGGCGGCGTCTCGTCACACGCTGCACTCGTCGCACGGCAGATGGGGAAGGTCTGCATCTGCGGCGCCTCGGCGTTGCAGATCGATTACACGAAGAAGACGGTCAGCGTCGCCGGGCAGACGTTTAAAGAAGGCGATTTCCTTTCCATCGACGGCACTGCTGGAACCGTTTACGCCGGTCAGCTGGCGACAGCACCGAGCGAGATCATCACCGGCACGTTACACGGCGATAAAGCCGCGCAGAAAACCGAGAAGTTCAAAGCGTTCAACCAGCTCATGACCTGGTGCGGACAGGCCGCACGACTCGATGTGCGCTGCAACGCCGATAACCCGGAGCAGACCGAGAACGCCCTCGCTTTCGGCGCGGTCGGGATCGGCCTCACCCGCACGGAGCATATGTTCTTCGAAGGCGATCGGATCGATGCGATGCGGGAGATGATTCTCGCCCGGGACGTCGAAGCCCGGAAAGCCGCGCTCGCGAAACTGCTGCCCTACCAG
The DNA here is from genome assembly GCA_013695905.1 of Chthoniobacterales bacterium. GTDB lineage: Bacteria > Verrucomicrobiota > Verrucomicrobiia > Chthoniobacterales > UBA10450 > JACCTI01. The sequence goes on along the minus strand of JACCZQ010000064.1, from coordinate 10,411 downwards.
CGCGAAGATTTTGCCGGTATCTTCAAGGCCCTCAAAGGCTACCCGGCCACCATTCGTTTCCTCGATCCACCGCTGCACGAGTTCCTCCCGCACGAAGAGAAATCGCAGGCGGATCTCGCGAAGAAAATGGGCCTCAGCGCGAAGGACATCGCACAACGCGTCGCCCAGCTGCACGAGTTTAACCCGATGCTCGGCCACCGCGGCTGCCGGCTCGGCATTGCCTATCCGGAGATCACCGAGATGCAGGCGCGCGCCGTCTTCGAAGCGGCCGCGCAGGTCGCGAAGAAGAAGATCAAAGTGAAGCCCGAGATCATGATCCCGCTCGTCGGTTTCCGGAAGGAATTCGATCTGCAGGCGGAGATTGTCCACCGCGTCGCGCGGGAAGTGATGAAGGAGCAGAAGGTGCAGTTCGAGTATCTCGTCGGCACCATGATCGAGGTGCCGCGCGGCGCCCTCACCGCCGACCAAATCGCGCAGTCCGCGGAGTTCTTCAGCTTCGGCACCAATGACCTGACGCAGATGGCGCTCGGCATCAGTCGCGATGACATGGGCAATTTCCTCATGCCGTATGTCGAGAACGAGATCTTCAAGAAGAACCCGTTCGCCACTCTCGACCAGACCGGTGTGGGACAGCTCATGGAAATTGCGGTCGAGAAAGGCCGCCGCAGCCGGCCGAAGATCAAGCTCGGCATTTGCGGCGAACACGGCGGCGATCCGGACAGCGTGAAATTTTGCCACCGACTTGGGCTGGATTACGTCAGCTGCAGTCCTTACCGCGTGCCGATTGCGCGCCTGGCTGCGGCGCAGGCGGCGATCGCAGAGAGCCGGGCATAGTTTTCAGCCTCAGGCCGAGGGGCGGCGGCGGGTGCCGCTTCTTTTGGGGAGCGCGGGCAATTCGGCTGTGGACCGCCAAACAGATACAACCTTGGTCCTCTCGACAGGAGAGAGGGAGCGCCTGCGCGGGCCGCCTCGCTAGAAGATGCTGTAAATGAACGGCGCCAGCGCCGAGCCTTCCGCGAGCGCGAGCAGACCACCGAGCGCCAGCAACAGCAGGAGGATCGGTGCGAGCCACCATTTCTTGCGCACGCGCAGGAAGGTCCAGAGCTCGCGCACGATGGAAAGTTTGCCGCTCATTTAGTACTGCTTCTCGTAATCCGCCGGCGCCGGTTTGCCGCCGGCGCGCGTCTCCCAATAGCTGCCCGCCCCGGAGCGGAATGCAAGCTCCAGCGGTGGTTTCCCGAACACCCGCTGCAGCAGGCCGATCGGCGTCACGGCGAGGAAGAACACCAGCGTCAGGATGACGTTTGTCATCACCCATCCCATCGCGAACGCCGCGGTCATCCAGCCGCGGTGCACCACCTGCAGCACCGCCGGGGCGACCGCCGCCAGCAACAGCAAAATACCCGCCGGCACTACCAGCACCCAGCCGGCGCTCTTCTCCCGCCAGACCAGCAGCGCCCCGATCACGAGCAGCACGCCACCCACGACGAGGCCAAAACGTCGGAGCCCCATCGGCGAGCGGTCGAGCTCCTGATATTCCTCGTTAAACACCGGCCGGCCTCCGCTCCGTGGCGTAAGTTTTATCCACCAGAAAGTTCCCGAGCACGAGGTAATCCATTCCCGTCGCCATGAAACAGCGATAGGCGTCCTCGGGTGTGCAGACCGGCGGCTCACCGCGGACATTAAACGAAGTATTCACCAGCACCGGGCAGCCGGTGCGTTCCGCAAAGGCGCTGAGCAGCGCATGGAAGCGCGGATTCTCCTCCGGCCCGACCGTCTGCACACGCGCCGAGTAATCGACATGCGTCACCGCCGGGATGACGGAGCGATTCCGCTTCAGCCGCTCGAGAAAGCCGGTGGAACTGCCCGCCTCGACGTCGCCTGCGCGTCGCTTGTTCTGCTGCACCGCCGCCACCAGCAACATGTAAGGACTCCGCTCCTCCAGCTCGAAAAACTCCGAGACGCGCTCCAGCAAAACGGCGGGCGCAAACGGACGAAAGCTCTCCCTGAACTTGATCTTCAAATTCAGCGTCTCCTGCATCGTCGCCGAACGCGGGTCGCCGAGGATCGAGCGGTTGCCCAGCGCCCGCGGGCCGAACTCCATCCGCCCCTGAAACCAGCCGATCACCTTCTCCTGCTCGAGTAACGCTGCGACGCGCGAGTAAAGCTCGTCGTCACAGAGTTCCTCAAACGGGATCTTCGCCTGCTGCAGAAACGCGCGCGCATCATACTCCGGCCCTAGAAACGAACCGCGCTGCCCATCACCACCTGCGGCTGCCGCAGTCCGCGGCTGCCCCTGATGATGATGCCAGGCCAGCAGGGCTGCACCTACTGCTCCGCCCGCATCGCCCGCCGCTGGCTGAATCCAGATCCGTTCGAACGGCCCCTCCCGCAGAATCCGCCCGTTGCCCACGCAGTTCAGCGCCACGCCGCCGGCGAGACAGAGATTCCGCGCGCCGGTTAATTTCTGCGCCTGCCGCGCCATGCGCAGCATCACTTCTTCGGTGACCACCTGCACCGACCGCGCCACGTCCATGTGGTGCTGCGTCAGCTCAGTCTCAGGTTTTCGCGGCGGTCCGCCGAAGAGCCGATCGAACCGCCGGTTCGTCATCGTCAATCCCACCATGAAATTGAAATAGCGCAGGTTCAGCCGAAAGGAGCCGTCCTCCTTCAAATCGATCAACTCCGACAAGATCAAATCCCGGAACCGCGGCTCACCGTAAGGCGCCAGCCCCATCATCTTGTATTCGCCGGAATTGACCCGAAACCCGAGGTAGTAGGTGAAGGCTGAGTAGAGCAACCCTAAGGAGTGAGGAAATCGCATCTCCGCGAGCAGCTGCACGCTGTTACCACTGCCGCGCCCGATGCTGGTCGTGGTCCATTCCCCCACTCCATCCAGCGTGAGGATTGCCGCCTCCTCGAAGGGCGACGGAAAAAACGCCGAGGCAGCGTGCGACTCATGATGCTCCGGAAACACGATCGGCCCCTCGAACTGCAGCGCCTCCTGGATCACTTGTTTGATCCAGATCTTTCGCTTCATCCAGATCGGCATCGCTTTGAGAAACGAGCGCCAGCCGCGCGGCGCGCAAGCAAGGTAGGTGGAGAAGAGCCGGTCCGCTTTCAGGAACGGCTTTTCGTAGAACGCCACGACCTCCGGCTGGATGCGTTCGCCACCTCCCGAGGTGAGGCAATATTCGATCGCACGGTGCGGGAAAGACGCGTCGTGTTTCTTTCGTGTGAACCGCTCCTCCTGCGCGGCAGCGACGATCTCGCCATCGCGCACCAGACACGCGGCGCTGTCATGGTAAAGGGCGGAGAGGCCGAGAATATTCACGGTGTCAGACCGAGGAACTGCGCCAGCGCGCGAGCGGCGATGTCATGACCAGTTGCATTCCAATGCGTATCATCAGCGAAGAAAACTTCCCGCCCGGTGGCGACCTGCTCCTGCAGCGGATCGGTCAGGTCCACGAACGGAATGCCTTCCCCGGCGCAGAACTCCCGGACGAGTGCAGGGAGCGTCAGCCGATGCTCACGCACCTCTTCCACGCGCAGCGGCGCGCTGTTGAAGCGGGCCGAGAAATCGACCGCCTCCTGCAGCGCCGCGGGCGGCAGCGCCTGCTCCGCGACCGGCCAATACACCTGCTCTTTCGACGGGATAAGCATCAGCACAAACCTGCTGCCGTTCTCTTCGCATTCCGCCTTCAGCTTCGCCAGCGTTGCGCGCGTCAGCTGCCATCCCGTGCTCTGCTCCAGCTCCGCGCGCGGCGTGGCGGCGCGCTGCAGATTCGGCGGGAAGAACGCGAACTGCAGCACCTGGCCAGCCACGGGCACACGGAACATCCCGCGATCGAACTGCGGCTGCTCCACCGGGCGCTCACCCTCTCCGCGGCGGCGGCTGGCCAGCGGGGCCGTCGCCACGCGCAGCAGCGTCCACAGATACAAAGTCTCAGAGCGGCGGAACGACGGCGTCAGCCGCCAGCCGGTTAACTCCTCGCGCACCCGATTCTCGCCGCGCTCCCAGCGGTCGAACGCCTCCGCATCCTGCAGATCATTCCCCGCGTAGAATGCCAGCACCGTCCAGCGCGGTCTCCGCCGCGCCACGTAATCCTGGAAGACATAGTGCGCCTGCTGCGGGCCGAACCCGCCCGTGCCGAAATTCTGCACCGCGCGCCCGGTGAGCTGCTCCAGCCGGGCCGGCCAAAGCTCTTCCGCAGGGGAGGTCATCCCGTCCGTGAACGAATCGCCGAGAGCCGCGAGATCGATCTCCTCCCGCACCGCCGCGTTCCGGAATCCCTCCGCATCAGTTCTCACCGGGTAACGGTGCAGCCGCGGCGTGCTCACCTCCCGCGGGATGTAACCGAGGCGAGTGATATCGCCGTAGCGCCATTCCGAATACACGTTCAGGTTCGGGCGCAGCCGCAGTTTATATCGCTCCGGCTCGATCCAGCGCGCGTCCTGCTGCCCCGCCAGACCGAGTTCCGTGCGCGCGGCGATAATCACCGGCGGCAGCTTCAGCCGATATTTCCGCAGCAGCGGTTCGACGATGAGGAGCAACCCTCCCACCACCAGCAGGAGCATCGACCACTCGGCCACACGCGTATTTCCTGCGCGCACCCGCCGGAAAATCACCACCATCAAAGCCACTGCCGCAGCGGCATACAACGGCCACAAAAACACCGTTCGCACCACCCGCGGGTCCAGCCATGTCACGGCTCCGGTGGACGCGAACTCCAGCTCCCCGTCGCCGGCTGGAATGGCCAGCGCCCGCTTCTCCGCCTTTGTCACCTCCTCCGCCACGAGCAGCTGCCGTGCGCCTTTCCGTGTGCGGTAGATCTCATACGATGCGGCGCCTTTCGGCTTCACCCCGAGCTGCAACCTCCACGGCACGCGCGTCTGCAGCGGAAACGCCGCGCGCGCATCATCGCGCATGATGATCTGCGGAATCACCCTGTCGCCTTGGAGGGCAAAGTGTTGCCGCACCGTGCCGGAATGCCGCACCGGAATACCCGGCTCATCGAGATAGAGGCGACGCGTTTCAGCACTCAGCCAATCGAATACGCCCGCGAGACAGATGAGCAGCAGCGCGCTGGGCCAGAGCTTCCGGAAGAACGTCGCACGTGCTGGAGCTGCGGGGCTGCTCTCCATCCGCTAGTTCCCCCGGGCGCTATCGAAGGTGAGCCACGCCTGCCAGGCGCGTTCCCAGTTTTCCTGCGCCGCCCACGCCTGCGCCTCGAGGAAGTGAAAGTAAGCGGGCACCCCCGGCTGCTCCGTTAAGCGCCGCAAAGTGAGGAGCGCATCACCCGGTTTTCCCCCTTCGATTTGCTGCTGATAGAGCGCGAGCCCGGCGTCGTATTCGTTAGGTGAGGAGAAAATTTTCTTCTGCAGCTCCTCGATCGAGGAGGTGGAGTTCATCACCGGCATTTTCGGCGCCGGCACGGAACGCTGCGCCAGCTCGCAGGCGGCGCGGAACTCCTTCCGGCTGGCGTGATGTTTCGCCACCCCGCGCCAGGCGAAGCTCAGCAACTCCGGGTGCTGTTGCGTGTAGGCGGAGAGCCACGCCACGTCGCCGCGTTCGCTCCAGAGCGCGAAGAGTCTTCTCTTCTGCTCTGGCGTGAGCATCTGCAGCGCCGGATCGTGCCGGAGGAGTTTCGTCAATCCGGAGGCGAAATCGTCGCCCTGCGATCGCTCGAGATACGCGAGCGCGAGGTCCGGCTGCACGCTGCCGAACTCCTCCAGCATCTGTCGCACGATGAGGTTCTGCCCCTGTGCCGCCGAGAGCATGCGCGAGTAAAGCTCGGCGCGTTCCGGCCCGGCGCGGCGGAGCGCCTCTCGCCACGCGGTCACGGCGAGGGTCGGCTGCGTGCGCAGCCACGCGGCGCCTTCGTGGTACGGCACCTCGTAGGAGTTCGGCTCCAGGAACCGCGCGCGCCGGAAATCATCCACCGCTTCGTGCGGCGGACGCTGGGCAGTCACTTTGCCAAGCGCCCGGAGAAAGTAGAGCTGCCAATTCAGCGGCTCCCACGCGAGCGCGCGCGTGGTGCGGTCGATCGTCTCGCCGGCGCGACGCCCCACATGCGCCGCCCGCGCCAGCCGCTGCTCGTTATCCGCGCCGATGCCACCTGGCAGCGACATACTGCCGTAGGAGGCGATCACCCACGTCCCGCCGATCACCAACAGCGCAGCGCCGATGAGGCGGAACACCACCACCAACGCGCGGCTGGCGCCCGGCTGCTCCGGCCGCCGCAGCGCGAGACCGAAAAGGAAAAGGCCCGCATAGGCGGAGCCCACCCGGTGTCCCGAAACATCGGCGAGCGCATGCAGCGCAAAGAGCACCGCCGCCACTAATGCGGCGAGGCGGAACCGCTGATTCGTCCCGTCGCTGAGCGGAAAGACGCGCCGCAGGAGCAGCACACCGCCTACGAGGATCAACGCGGCCGCCGGCCAGCCGAGCTCCGCCACCAGCCAGAGCCAGTCGCTCTCCGGATGGAGCGCACGTGTTTGCCCAAACGACGCATCGCGAAAGATCGCGAAGAGCGGCTCGAAGTTGCCTAGGCCGATCCCGACCCATGGCGAGGAGCGGATGAGTTGCCACGCGTCCTGGAAGATGAGCCAGCGGAAATCGCTGGTCAGCCCGGTGCCTTCCGCCGCCCGCAGATTGAATCGCTCCAGCGTGGCGCCGCCGAGGACCAGCAACACCGTGAGCAACCCGAGCAGCACCGAAGCGCCGACCGCGATGCGTGCGACCGAGCCCTGCCGCACCACCAGGATCGCCACCCACAGCACACTGCCGGCGACAAGAATCGCGATGCCGGCACGGGAGAAATTCAGCACGATCGCGGTGATCACCACCGCCAGCGCGGCGAGCCACACCACCCAGCGTTTCCGCCCCTGTCGCAGATCGTCCTGGCCGCAGGCGAGAATGATCACCGCGGTCAGGCCGAGGAGATTCGCCATCTGGTTGCGATTCGGAAACGGACCGAAGCCGCGCTGATTGTGCCAGAACGGCAGCGCCTGTTGCGCGTAGTAGAGGCCCATGGAGAGACCGGCCAGCAGCACCACCCCGAGGGCGAAGAGGCGGAATTGCTGGCGGACGGCGCGGTTCTCCGCCTCCTGGCTGGCCACGAAATAGACCCAGCTCATCCCCGCCACCATGCTGGCGAAGCAGCCGGCGGTAATCCACGGCTGCGGTGTCACGGTGGACGCGATGCCGATCCCGAAATCGTTCACCAGCGCCTGGCGCCATTCGGGTTGAAAGAACCAGCTGGCCGGGAGGAAAGCCACGCCCGCCGTCGCCAGCAGCGCGAGGAAGATCACGTTCACCGCCGGCCCGAGCGAATCCCGCAGCGGCGAGGCCAGCAACAGCACCCCGAGAAACGCCACCACGATTCCCTCCGCCCATTTCTCCGTCGCTCCGCCGAGGAAGCAGGCGAGCACCGGGAGCAGCGCCGTGGCGATGTCCTGCCACGAGGCTCCTGCACCAGCCCGGAGGCGGCGGCGCGGCGGGTCTGGCTGCACCTCGTCAGACATCAGCAATAGAGCAGCTCATGGTATGGGAATAGCTGCCTGGTGAAGAGAGGCACTCGAAGTGCCGCCAAGAAACGGATTGTAACACGATGTTGCCGCTGATTTTACCACGAGTTGAAGGCTGGCGGCCATCGCGTACTCTTAGCGTTGCCCCTCGGGGTTAACCATGGTCACGCAACGCACGGAGGGTCTCTACCGCCTTTTCCTGCTCTGCCAGATCATTCTGGTCGCGGCGCTCTTCTGGTTTGGCGTCTGGGTCATGGTGACGTTTTACTCCGAGGGCGCGGAGCTGACGTGGCGACGCTACAGCATTTACTGCATCCTGCTCGTGCTCGGGATGACCGTCGAATCGCTGAGCCGCGACGGTTCGAAGAATTACTTCCTCCAGAACGAACTGCTCCGACAACACCGCCTCAGTCTGCGCCAGACGCTGGCCAGCACCGGCGCCCTCGTCCTCTACCTCATCGCGACGCAGGACACCTTCATCTCGCGTCTTTTCTTCTTCAATTTTGTCCCGTGGCTCTACGTGGCACTGCTCTTCTCGCATTACTATCTCCCGTCGTTCCTCGCGCGCGGCATTTTTACTCAACAACGCGCCGAGAAAACGCTCCTGATCGGCTCCTCCGAGAAAGCGAAGCAGCTCCGCGGCTGGCTCCGCCGGAAATCGGAGATCGGCTTGCGCACCGTGGGATTGCTTTCCGATGAGCCGATCGAGCAAACCGAAGACGGCATTCCGCTGCTTGGCACCGAGGCCGATATCGACCGCGTCGTGCGGGAGCGCGGCATCACGCAGGTGATCCTGCTGGAGTTCCCCCTCTTCTCGGAGATCAATCGCCACATCATCCGCGTCTGCGATCAGCTCGGCGTGCGGCTGTTGATCGTCAGCGACCTCGAGGAGAAGCTGCGCCACCCGGTCACTCATTTCGAAGATGACGGTTTTCGTTTCATCGGCCTGCGCGAAGAACCGCTCGAGAATCCGCTCAACCGCTGCTTCAAGCGCGCCATCGATGTGGTGATCGCGCTGCCGGTCATGCTGTTCGTCTTCCCAGTGCTCTGCATCATCGTCTGGCTGGCCCAGCGATTGCAATCGCCGGGGCCGCTCTTTCATGTGCAAACACGAGCCGGCATGCAGAACAGGCAGTTCCCGATTCTGAAGTTCCGCACCATGCACCCGCACAACGGCGACCTCGCCCGGCAGGCGCGCGAAAACGACGACCGCATCTACCCGCTCGGCCGGTTGTTCCGGAAGCTGAGCATCGACGAGGTGCCGCAATTCTGGAACACGCTCAAAGGCGACATGAGCATCGTCGGGCCGCGCCCGCACCTCATCGAGCATAACACGCAGTTCTCCCGTCTCATGGCGAACTACAACGTCCGCACCTTTGTGAAGCCGGGCATCACCGGCCTCGCGCAGGTGCGCGGGTACCGCGGCGAAGCACGAAACGATTCCGACATCCAGAACCGCGTCGCCTGCGACATCGAGTACCTGGAAAATTGGAACCTCTCGCTCGAGTGCGGGATCATCCTGCGCACCTTCGCGCAGCTGATCGTGCCGCCGCGGAGCGCCTACTGAACAGGCGTGCTACGGCTGGAGCAACGGCGCGAGCACATCGCGCAGGCGCAGGTATCCATCGCCGTTGAGATGCACGGCATCACTCCGAAATTCCGGACGGAGAAAACCCTCCGGGCTAAGCGACGGCCCCAGATCCAGCCACTGCGCCCCGCTGGCAGCGGCGAGCTGCACCAGCTGCTGGTTGCACTCGTGGACTGCGCGATTTAGCTCCGGCTGCTCTTCGCTCGCGGGGATCACGGAGGTAATCACCACCCGCGCGTTCTTCTCCTGCCGGAGGTAATCGACGATGCGGCGGTAATTCGCCACCACCTGCTCAACGGAGCCGCCGAGGATAAGATCGTTCACGCCGACCTGGATGACGCAGAGCACTCCACTCGTCGGCACAGACGCGGGCAGCCGTCGCAACACTCCGCTCGTCGTATCGCCGGAGATGCCGCGATTCGAGGTATCGCTCCGCTCCAGCAGCTCCGACCACTCCGCAAAGGCGACCCGCGAATCGCCGAGCAGCACCACCTGCCGGGTTTCGCGGAGCGTGGCGAAGTGAGACCTCTTCGCCGTGTAGTGCGTGAGATCGAACACCTGGAAATCGGCCGGGGGCGGTGTCCGCACCTGCTGCTTCAGGCGGCTCAGAGTTGGCCGCGCCAGCACGCCTAACGAGAAGAACACCGCGGCGACGGCCAGGAAGAGAAAGGCGCGGCGAAACATCGAGTTAGTGCAATGTAACAGAGACTTAGGATACGGTCCTGCCCTCATCCTAACCTTCTCCCACGGGGAGAAGGAACTCCCTCGCCCCTCTCTCCCGTTGGGAGAGACGGACGCGCAGCGCCAGTGAGGGTATGGAGTGGGTTCGGGAGAGGGGAATCTCCTGAGCGGAACCTCCGCAGGCGGCGCCGATGGCGTCAACACTGTCCGGCTGCGGCGCCGAGCGCCATCCGCCGGACCGACGGTTATCATATGGGCGTGGCTGGGTGAGCGCCCGGAGGGTGGGCCGGAATAAAGCCCGGAGTGGAGCGGCAGCGGAACTCCGGGATGAGAGTCTGCGGAAAGAGCGAACCCGTGGAACGGGTGACGGAAGATGGTCTCCATGCCACACTTCCGTCGCCCCACTTCGGGGGCTGCATCTTTCGCGGGGCGAGCGACCCGGAGTTCCGCTGTCGCTGCACTCCGGGCTTTATTCCGCCGCACCCTCCGGGCGCTTATGAAACGCTCTCGGAGGGAGAGCGGTGATTTCTCCCTGGTGCAGTGTCACAGAGACTTCGGAATACGGTCCTGCCCTCATCCTAACCTTCTCCCACGGGGAGAAGGAACTCCCTC
>JACCZQ010000053.1 GCA_013695905.1 Chthoniobacterales bacterium | reverse complement strand
GGCGGTTATTTGCGATTTGCCCTTTGCGATATGCGAGCTGTGTCTGATCTGCCGCTAGTGCGCTGTCTGCCCCAATGGGCAATCGGCCATCGGCAATCGGCGATTCCGTGATCGGCCCGAAGCGCAGTGAATTCAGCAGAAACTCCGGCCGCGCGCCCATCGTGAAGATGTCGCGGATGATTCCCCCGACTCCCGTCGCGGCGCCTTGGAATGGCTCGATCGCGCTCGGGTGATTGTGACTTTCGATCTTGAACGCCACCGCCCAGCCGTCGCCGATATCCACCACGCCCGCGTTTTCCTCTCCCGCCTTGACCAGAATGTTCGGCCCGGTGGTGGGGAATTTCTTCAGCTCTCGACGCGAGTTTTTGTAGGAGCAGTGCTCGCTCCACATGACCGAGAAAATCCCGAGCTCGGTGAAGTTCGGTTCTCGCCCCAGGATCTTCCTGATTCGCTCGTATTCTTCGGGCGTGAGGCCGTGTTTCGCGACGACTTCAGGAGTGACAGGTGGATCGGTGAGTTGCGGCATCTCGACCGCACGTTAGCGGATGCGCACTGGGGCTCAACTGGCGGCTGAAAAGGGACGTGAGGAACCACTCGTGGGGCGCGACGCGGCTACCGCGCCCGCGCCGGGTTCTTGTCCGGATATGGCGGGACCGGGGGCAGCTCATAACCCTGCGCCTTCAGCTCCGCCTGGATCTCTGCCAGCGCCCGGTTCAGCTGCTCGTCTTCACCGCGAAATTCCTTCGCCGGGTCGTTATCGACCACGATATCGGGATCGACGCCATGACCTTCCATCAGCCACTCCTTCCCGTCTTTTGAATAAGGCGCGAACTCCGGTTTGTTGAGCTGTCCGCCATCGGCGAAGGGCAGCGATCCGCGAATACCCACGACGCCGCCCCAGCTCCGCTTCCCGATGAGTTTGCCGAGCCCCATCGTCTTGAAACGGAACGGAAAGATGTCGCCATCCGACGCGGAGAATTCGTTCATCAAGGTCACCATCGGCCCGAGAAACGTCTGCGGCGGATTCGGGCGCGGCACGCCGTTGCGGGACATGTTCACCATGACAAGCGCGCGGCGCAGCCGATCCATCACGAGCGGTGAAACAAAGCCGCCGCCGTTGCCGCGCACATCGACGATGAGGGCGCGCTTCCGGATCTGCGGGAAGTATTGCTTCGTGAACTGATTCAGCCCCGGCTGGCCCATGTTGGGAATGTGGATGTAGCCGACTTCGCCATTCGTCCGGCGGGTGACTTCCTCGAGGTTCTTCTGGATCCAGGCGAGGTAGTAGAGCGGCGCCTCGTCGTCGATTGGCATTACGGTGACATCGCGCGCGCCTTCCTCGGCGGGCTTTGCATTCACTCGCAGGATGACTTGTTTACCGGCGGTGCCAATCAACGCGCTGTAGAGATTCGGCAGCGTGGAGACAGGCGTGCCGTTGATCGCGAGGAGGTAGTCGCCGGGCTTCACGTTCACACCGATGGCCGTGAGCGGGGAGCGGGTGCGGTCGTTCCAATTCTCGCCCGGCAGGATGCGCTCGATCCGGTAGGCGCGCGTGCCGGGATCGCGCGCGAACTCGGCGCCGAGGAGCCCCAGCTTCACGCGCGAGGTTTCCGGCCGTTCACCGCCCCCGGTGTAGGCATGGCCGATATTCAACTCGCTGATCAACTCTGCGATCAGGTAGGTGAGATCGTTCCGATGATTTACGAACGGGAGGAGCGTGGCGTATTTCTCGCGCTGCGCGTTCCAATCAATGCCGTGCATGTTCGGCGCGTAGAAGAAATCGCGCATCTGGCGCCACGCTTCGTGGTAGATCTGCGCCCATTCCGCCTGGCGGTCGAGCTGCAGATCCAGCCCCTCGAGCTTCAATTTGAAATCTTTCCCGGCCTTCTCGTCCTTCAGCTCGATCTTGTCTTTCGGCAGATCGATGACGGCGTAATCCTTGTCGATCTTCACGAGCATCTTCTTGCCATCGTGCGTGATCTCGTAGCTGTTCACCTGCCCATGGACCGTCTCCTTCCGGTCTTCCAGGCTGTAGGAACAGAGGTGCGACTTGCGGCTTTCGGGACTGTCGTTCTCCCGTTCCGTCGTGTCATCACCGAGCGTGCGGCGGAGATAGAAGATGCGATCGCCCACCATGCGCAGGTCGCCGTAATCCGCCGGTTGAATTTTTAGAGCAACGAGACGGTTCTGGATGCCGTCGAGGTCCACCTTCACGACGACAGGCTTCTTCGGCTCGTCCGGTTTCTTCTCCTTCGCGGCGGTGGCTTCGGGCTTCTTATCCGCGGCGGCTTTCTCCGCGGCAGGATCTTTCTTGTCGCCACGGCCGACCTCGTCGCTGAGCGGAGCGAGCGGCGATTCAGTTTCCCGCGCGAGCGTGACGAGATACACGCGGCTCATGTCGCGATAAACGTTTGTGAAGTCGCCCTGGCCGAAGGTGGGTTTGAAATCGCGGCTGGAAACGAGGAGCAGGTATTTGCCGTCGTCGCTGAAGACGCTATCGCCCGAGGCATACCATTCATCGGTCACCGGCACCGCCTTTCGGTCGCGGGTGGAGAAGAGATAAACTTTCGGCAGCCCATTATCCTCCGGCCGTTCCCACGCGATCCACTGGCTGTCCGGTGACCAGTTGTAACTCCGGAGCTCACCGAACAAATTCTGGTCCACGAGCGTGACGGCTTTGCTCGGGATGTCCACATAGCGGAGCCGCTGGAGGCGATCGGCCCAGAGGAGCTTGCTGCTGTCCGGCGACCAGACCGCGCGGTAGTAATAGGTGTCGGCGCCGGTGGTGACCTGTTGCGGCGGGCCCCTCCCGTCCTGCGGCCTGATGTACAGTTCGTTCTCGCCCGTGATGTCCGAGTTGTAGGCGATCCATTTACCGTCCGGGGACCAGACGGCGTCCCGCTCGTGCGCATTCGAGGTGCCGGTCAGGTTGCGCGGCGTCCCTTCTTTTTCGGGAATCGAGAACAGATCACCGCGCGCGACGGCGATAACGCGCTTTCCGTCCGGCGCCGGAGTGACGGACTGGATGTGCTTGCTCGCGTCCACCAGGCCAGCGCGGCCGGAGGCGAAGTCTTCCCGGATCGCAATCGGAACAGCTGCGGCCTGACCGCTGGCGAGATCGAAGCGCCAGATCTGTCCCGCTTGTTCGAAGACAATGGAGTCTCTCCCGAGCGCCGGGAATTTGATGTCCCAATCGCGGAACGTCGTGAGCTGTTGCGTCTGTTTGGTGGCCAGATCGGCGGCGTAGAGATTCATCCGGCCATCGCGATCGGAGATGAAGTAGATGCGATTGTCCGGGCCCCACATCGGGCAGATGTCCTGCGCCGGATCGTTCGTGAGCTGCTCGGTGGCGCCGGTCTGGAAATCGTGAATCCAAATGTCGTCCGCCATCCCGCCGCGGTAATGCTTCCAGGTGCGGAACTCGCGGAAGATGCGGTTGAAAGCGAGCTTCGAGTCATCGGGGGAAAACGAGGCAAAGCCCCCGCGCGGGAACGGCAACGGCTGCGGCAACTCCGCATCCATCCCGACGGTGAACAGCTGCCCGACGAAGTCGCTGAAGGAACGCATCCGTGAGCGGAAGACCACCAGCGGCTTCGTGTTTTGCCACGTCATCACGATGTTGTTCGGGCCCATGCGATCGGAGATGTCGTCGCGGCCGAGCGTGGCGGTAGTCGTGAGCCGCTTCGGAGCTCCACCTGCTGCGGGCATGACGTACACCTCCGTGTTTCCATCGTAATGCGACGTGAAAGCCAGCTGCTGGCCATCGGGCGAAAAGCGGGGGAAGGAGGTGTAACCGGGACCGGTCGTGAGGCGCCGCGCGGTGCCACCGTCGCGCGGGACGGTGTAGAGCTGGCCCGCGTAAGCGAAGACGATGTCGGTGCCGTTGGTCGTCGGGAAACGGAGGAGGCGGGTGGTGTCTGCTGGAGGCGTCTGCGCGAAGGCGGTGAGGGTGAGGGCGCTCAGCAGAAGCGAGACGCAGAGGGGGCGAAACGGTGACATGCGGGAGACTGAACAGGAAAGAGATGGCGTCGCAACTTCGATGGTGTGCCGTGATCTGCCGCCGGCGGCGGCATGCGGCGTCGCGGCAGCCGCGGCAGCTGGCGACACGCGCGGATCCGTGCCGTGGCTAAACAGCAGCGCCCGCTCAGCGATTCGCAGCCTGCCAGGCGGCGCGGGCGCGCTCTCGCGGTGCGGCGGTCGCAGAGACGTCGCCGAAGTCGCCGCGCAAAGCCTTCAGCGCGTTTTTCTCGGTCTCGATTTCGCGGCGGGTGCGGACGCCCCTCTTCCGGAAAAACGGAATCGGCGGGCACCAGCCCTGCACCGCGTGCTGAAAGAGAAACGGCAGAACCAGACACGGCACGAGAAAGAAACGCCGATCCTTGAACAGCCCGAGCATGACACCTGTGAAGGCGAGGGCGGAGGCATTCATCTCCAGATACCGCTCGATATCCCATTCGTTCTCCAACTCCTGGATTCGGCGGGTGAGCGCGGGCTTTTTGTCGGCTGCGTGCCGCGCGACGCGGCGTTCGGCGGCGCGTTTGATCCAAGCGTTAGTGCTCTCAGCAGTGTGAGCGGCGACGCGATCGGGGTCTTTCATCTTTCTGCTTTAGCAACGAAGCGGCGGGTGGTCGAGCAACACCGTCGCACGACTGCAATCCGCGCCTTCGAATTCATGCACGGCGATCTGTCCAAACGTCCCGCCCGTGTGCCCGGCAAGCTTGCGTCGCGCTGCAGAATTGCGCCTGGCCTACCGGCCCGAGATGTAAACGGAAGGATCGACCGTCTGCAGCGCACCGCCCAGGGTCGGGTGACCTGTCTTCTGCAGGTCGTCGTGACTGTAGGAGCGGCGGTTACCGATGCGCCGTTCTTCCGGAGTCATGCCGGTTTGCGCTTCCGCCGTCGTGCGGGTGCTGCGAGTGGTCGTGGTGGTAGTGGAGGTGCAGCCGGTGACAAGGACCGCCGCGAGAAGTAGCAAGGGGAGAGTCTTCATGCTCAGATCATAACACCGAATCCGCGCCCGGGTTGCGACGAACTACGATCCCGCCGCGAAATCAGGAATTCACCTACCACCCCGCTGCGTAGCGGTGCCGCGCAGTCGGCATCCTACTGCGACTCAATGCGGAGGCCGAGGATCGTGGCGAGGCTGGGTGGCGCCTCCGCGTCGGCCGCGTGTTTCACTGCCATGCCATCGAGCGTGAGCAGATCGGTGACCACAGCTTCGTAGCTGAGGTAGGTCCACGCATCGCCGCGGTAATCAGTCGTCAGCGTGAATTTCGTCTGGCGGATCGGCTTGTCAGCTTCCGGATCCACAGTGTTCTCGGTGCCTGTGAGCACCGCAGTCCAGCGTGAGCCGTGCCGGGAGGAGGGACCCATCCGCACCCGCAGATCGAAATAGAACAAGTTCTGCGGCGGCGTGGCGCGGATCGGCAGTTGTTCGATCCGCTCCCTGAGGACGGCTGCGGCGCGATCGCGATCGGCAAGATCCGTTTTCCGATCGATCGGGGGCGCGGGAGTCGGCGTGGGCCGCAACCGCAGCGGTGGATTTGCTGGATCGTCGCGCTCCGAAAACAGAAAAAACGCGCCGATCGCCAGCACCAGAACGGCGGCCAGGATGCCGCCCACCAGCAGCGTGGTGCGACGTGCCGGCAGCGCGAACGGGAGAGGCGCGGCGGGCGCGGCTGGCAGGACGGGGAAAAATTCATCCGCTGCTTCGGACTCTGCGTTGTCTTTCGATTCAACCGCCGGCTCGGCGACGACTTCCGGAACGACGCCGGGAGGCGCAGGCGTGGCGGGATCCGGAACTTTCGGCGCGGCCTCTACCGGAGCCGGCGCAGGAGCCGCAACCGGTGGAGTTTTCTCCTGCTGTTGCCAGGTCTCGGGCGGGAGCCGATCGCCCAGCAGCAGCCAGGAGTCCATGCCCTCGATCCAATAGTAGTCGGTCGGCCACAGCTCCCCGGCCCGCGCACGCTTCGCGAGTTCGCTCCCCGGAAATTCTCCGAGTTCGACGCCATCGCGTGCGATGTAAACATTCACCTGCCGATTGCTACCGCACTCGGCGCGGCGATGGCAAACCTTACATCGTGCCCGGCACGGTCACGCCCGGTTGCGCGAGCTCCTGCACGGCGGCGACGAGCTCGCCGGCGGCCGGCGGTTTCTCGATGATGCGGTCGATCATCAAATCCTCGTAGCGCTGCTGCTCGTGCTCATCGAGATGCGCGGAGAAGATGATGATCTTGCCATTGAAGCCGCCGGACCGGGCGTGCATCACGAGCCGCCAGCCATCGAGATTCGGCATCCGCGCGTCAACGATGAGGACATCGTAAGGCGGCTCGGCCATGGCGATTTTCTGTAACGCATGGCTGCCATCCACCGCCGTCTCCACCTGCATTCCCGCTGCCCCGAGCGCCTCGGCGACGAGGGAAAGCACCAGCACATCGTCATCGATGCACAGCACATGGATAGCTCGATTCTGCGGGACCACGCTTGAGGTTCGTTTCGCAACGGCCCGGCGCGCGCTTCTATTCGCGTTGATTCCCTCCCGGAGCCGGTCCGATCAGCGGCCGGCGAAGAGCAGGTGATCGAGTGACAAGCTCCCGGGTCCGACGAGGATCAGCACCACCATCAGAATCGCGAGGTTCAGCGCGTACTCGTTACCCGGAGGATCGTTCGTAATCAAATAGCCGCCGCCTTTATGGCCAATCGTCGCCGCTACGATCATCGCGATGAGGCAAAAGAGTGCCGCCAGACGCGTCCCGAGGCCCACGGTGATCAGCGCCCCGCCCACGAGTTCCGACAACATCGCCACGCGCGCCTGCAGAGCAGGGAAGGGGAGCCCCAGCGACTGCAGCCAACCGGTAAATCCCGCCATGTTCCCAGGCCCCACGAGGCCGAGTTTTCCCAGCCCATGAACGACAAAACAGACGCCGAGCGCCACCCGCAGGATGAGCAGCGCGAGGTCGAACAGGAATGGGGTGGTGGCGGTGAGATAGCTGGTCAGGTCCACGGTGGCCGATTTCACACGAGCCGCCGGAGCAGGTCGAGAACGGAAAAATTTCCACCCGCCGGAGAACAGCACCGCAGGATGACACAAGCGGCGTCCGTGCGATTTGGTTCGCATGAAGATGGAGGCCCCGAAGAATTTCGAATCGTATGAGGAGCTGGAGGAACGGGCGCAATCGAAATTCCGCCCCGGCGCTCCCGTTTTACGGGTTGAACTATTTCACATTCGCCATGGGGCTTGGCGACGACTCGAATGAAGTGCACGTGGCGATCGCGCACGGGCTGTTCTGACTCTACTTCTCGGTGGCCTATCGGCACTCGCCGTGCCGCGACCGCGACGAAGGCAGGGTAGGAGTTCAGGCTCGACATCGCCGGACGAGTTGGGCATTCTGGCAATGGCCTCGACGAGATGCCGTTGTATCGGCAGCCGTGGGGGCGAACCCTCCACCGCATGAAAAAGCTTCTTCTTTGTAGCGTCGGCGCCACGTTCCTCGCGGCCGGCATCGTCTCCACTAAGGCTGCCGCGACCGATGGCCGCGTCACGAGGATCGTGCGTGAAGTCAATCTGCTCCCCTTTGACGCGGCGGCGCGTCCAGCGGCTTTGAACGATCAGGTAAAGGAAGGCGTCGGCGTGCGCACCGGGGGCAACGCTCGCTCGGAACTCACCTTTAACGACCTGACGCTCACCCGCCTCGGCGCGAACACCATCTTCAGTTTCACCAAGGCAGGCCGGAACGTGCAGCTGGAGAACGGCTCGGTGCTGCTGCGGGTGCCGAGGAGTTCCGGCGGGGCAAACATCCGCGGGCGCGCTGTGACTGTGGCGGTCACCGGCACCACATTAATCGTGGAGGCGAACCGCGCCGGCCGCAGCAAGCTCATGGTGCTGGAGGGCAGCGCCCGCATCGCGCTGGTGCGGAACCGGAGCCAGACGCGCGACCTGCGTGCCGGGCAGATGCTGGAGGTGCCGGCGGGGGCCACTACTCTCGGGCAGCCGGTCGATATCGACCTGAACGACCTGATGAAAAAGCATCCGCTCATCACCGGCTTCGGGCCGCTGCCGAGCCGGGATCTGATCGCGGCGGCAGCGCGCGATCGCGGCCGGCGCGGGCCGGGAGATGAAACCGTTTACCAGGGGCAACCGGTGGGTGGCGGGCGTCCGCCGATCGTGTCAGTCGGGTTGCCGTTTCCGGGTGGGGGCATTCCGCCGCGGGGACCCGGTGGGCGAAATCCGGGTGGTACTAACGACCCCGGCCGACCCGCCACCGGTGGGGCCCCGAACGATCCCGGTGGCAACACTCCCCCGGGCGGCGGCCGGGTTCCCGGCGGGAGGACGACAGGTGTCGGTGGCGTGACCACTGCACCGCCGTCCCAGTCCGCGGGCGGCAATACCGGACCAATCCTGCGCCGGGCGCCAGCGCGCCAGCCCGTTCCGCGCGCCACGCCGCCGCCGATTCGTTAGGCCGCGCGAGCAGACGCAGCTGGCAGTGCCACGCGAGACCTACGGCGCGCCCGGCGATGCGGTATGGGCGAGGTAATCGCGGGTGATCGCCGCCACGTTCATGTCCAGCTAGGAAGCCATCGCAGCATCTACCTTTAGATTCTGCTCGAGCAGCGGCAGGATCTCCTCTTCGCCAGCAGCTACGAGGCCGCAACGGATACCCCTCAACCCATGTAGAACCCACCGTTCACGTTCAACACATGACCCGTGATGTAGCTGGCCATCGGGGAGGCGAGGAATAGCGCCGCGTCCACAATTTCCTCGGCCTTGCCGAAGCGGCCGAGCGGGATCTGTTTGTTGAATCCGGCGGTAACGTTTTCGGGCATGCCTTTGCTCATGCCGACATCGATGAAGCCGGGAGCGATGGCGTTGACGGTGATCTGCTGGCGCGCGAGCTCCCGCGCGGAGACTTTCGTCAACGCGATGATGGCGGCTTTGCTGGAGGAGTAATTCGCCTGGCCGAACAGGCCCATTTGTCCGCTGACCGACGACAAATTGATGACGCGCCCGCCCTGGCGCAGCACTGCGGCCGCTTTTTGTGTCACATTAAATGTGCCGGTGAGATTCACTCGCAGCACGCTTTCAAATTCATCCAGCGTTAGCTTTTTCATCGTGCGATCGCGGATTATCCCGGAGTTGTTCACCAGCACGTCGAGGCCGCCGAGCTTCTCGTTGATCTCCGACATCATGCGCTCCACCTGCTCCGGATTTGTGACGTCACACTCGATGACGAGCGGCTCCTGCAACTCTTTCGCCACGCCCTCGGCATCGGCTTTGTTTTGCCCGTTCGCGTCGGCGACGTAGTTCACCACGCACTTCGCACCGCGCGCGCCGAACGCCTGGATCATCGCCGCGCCAAGGCCGCGCGAGCTGCCGGTGACGAGCACCACCTTGCCGGAAAAATCGAGAGGATTAGTCATACTGTTCTGGAATCCGAGATAGCATTTCGCTACCAAAGAGCTATCATTCTGCCATGCCTTCCGTGTTGCTCAAGGATGTTCCGAAAAAGCTTCATCAACAGCTGCGGGCGCGGGCGCAGCGGAATCGGCGCAGCATGCACCAGGAGATGCTTTTTCTCCTCGAGCGTGCGGTCACCGGTGCAGCTGACACGGCGGAAGAGTTGCCGCCTCCGATGCCGACGCCGCGGCCACTCACCGATGCGTGGCTGAAGGCAGCCGTCCGCCGCGGACGCGCATGATCGTCGTCGACGTCAACGTCGTTGCCTACCTGCTCATCGAAGGCGGCAAGACGGAACTCGCGCGCGCTCTCCGCGCCGCCGATCCGCAATGGCGCGTCCCGCCGCTCTGGCGCTCGGAATTTCTCAACGTGCTAGCGATGCAGGTGCAGCATGGCGGCTTCGATGCGAAAGCAGCAGAGCAGCTCTGGAAGGTCGCGGCGCGGCTCCTGTTTCGCTGCGAAGTGGAGGTGGAGCCGGTCCGCGTGCTCCGGCTCGCGGCCGAGCAGCAGATCACCGCCTACGATGCACAGTATGTCGCCCTCGCGCAGCAGCTCGGTGTGGCCTGCGTGAGCGAGGATCGCGCGCTGCAGAGAAAGTTTCCGCGACTCGTTTTCCC
>JACCZQ010000126.1 GCA_013695905.1 Chthoniobacterales bacterium | reverse complement strand
AGCCGACATTGCGCGGCTGGCGGAGCATCTCTGGGAAGAGGACGGCCGGCCGGAGGGTCGCGCCACCGAGCATTGGGCTCAGGCTGAGAAGTGGCTGCGAGAGCAGGCGGGTCTGCACTAGCAAATCGTGCAAGCCCGCGGAACATCGCGTCCGCGGAGATGGTGCGCGGTACAGCGCGACCAAAGCCCGTCTTCAACTGCTTCTCGCGTGCTCGTGCGCCCGTTTCTGAGCGGCACGCCTCGTAATCCTGCAGGGCACACCGGCAGGCGGTGCGCAGTTGCGGGCACTGCTCCCTTTTTGTGTTCCGCCAGCCGGCGCTTCAGATCAGTCGTCGAGCCGACGTACAAAGCACCGTCCCCGCATCGCAACACATACGTGTAGAACATCGCGTCCGCGGAGATGGTGCGCGATACAGGTTTCGAACCTGTGACCCCCTCCGTGTCAGGGAGGTGCTCTACCACTGAGCTAACCGCGCGAAGAATCTGTGATAAGTGACGGGCATTGGGCGATCAGTCAAGGCGATGCTGATGAACTTCATCCCGCCGAAATGAAGCGACTTGTCCTCGTGGGTGCCGGGCACGCACATCTCTATCCGCTGAGCCGCGCGCGCGAGTTTGCCGCCGCTGGCGTTCACGTCACGCTGATCGCACCGGGGCAGTTCTGGTACTCCGGGATGGGGCCGGGAATGGTCTCGCGCACCTACGAGCCGGCCGATGACACGGTCGATGTGGAGGCGCTGATCACGCGCAACGGCGGGACGTTCCTCCGCGATGAAGTGGTGCGCATCGACCCTGCAGCGCGCCAGCTCCACCTGCGCAGCGGAGCCACAGTGGGGTATGACGCGCTCTCGCTCAATGTCGGCAGCGAAGTGCCGATGGAACGCATCGAGGGTGCGGCGGAGTTCGGCCTGCCGGTTAAGCCGATCAAGAATCTCTTCGATTTCCGTGAGGCGATGGCGGCCGGCGGAGCTGCCCGACTGCGGCGGATCATCGTAGCCGGTGGTGGTGCCGCTGGTGCGGAAGTGGCGGCGAACCTCTGGCATCT
The DNA here is from genome assembly GCA_013695905.1 of Chthoniobacterales bacterium. Lineage (GTDB taxonomy): Bacteria > Verrucomicrobiota > Verrucomicrobiia > Chthoniobacterales > UBA10450 > JACCTI01. The sequence goes on along the minus strand of JACCZQ010000126.1, from coordinate 12,930 downwards.
GCTTGCGGCGCACGAGCCTCCGGATATCACCGTGCTCCATGCCGGCGAGCGGCTGGTCGAAGAAGCCACGCCGAAAGCAGCGGAACTTGTGTCTCGTTATCTTACCTCGCTCGGCGTGAAGCTGCTCTGCGGCGCGCGCGCGAAAACGGCGCGGCCTCACGAGCTGCAGCTGGAGGACGGGCGGTGTTTACCTTTCGATCATCTGCTGGTGGCGATCGGCGTCCGCGCGCCAGCTTTGCTGCGGGAGTCGGGGTTGCCCTGTGCTGACGATGGCTCGCTGCGTGTGAACGAGCACCTGCAATGCACCGCGCATCCGGAGATTTTCGGCGCGGGCGATTGCGTCTGTTTTCGCGAGCGATGCCTGCCGCGCATCGGCGTCTATGCGGTGCGGCAGGCGCCGGTGTTGCATGGCAATCTCCTCGCCTTCCTGCGCGGTGAATCGCTCCAGGTTTTCAAACCGCAGAAGCGTTACCTGTTGATCTTGAATCTCGGTGACGGGACCGGTCTGCTGACCCGCGGCGGCTTCGCGGCGCGCGGCCGGTGGGCGTTCTGGTTGAAGGATTGGCTCGATCGCCGTTTCGTCGGTAGATTCCAGGTGACGTGAAGCTCCTTTTCCTCCTTCTGGTGTTGCTCGTTGCGCTCGCCACCTCCGCGCAGGCGATCGGCTGGAAGCTGGTCAACGCGAAGATCCGCAGCGAGTTTCCGGACGTGCCGCGGATCAGCACGCACGAGCTGGCGGCGTGGTTGAATGACCGCACGCGCCCCGCGCCGGTGCTGCTCGATGTGCGGGAGCGGGCGGAGTTTGAGGTGAGCCATTTGCGGAACGCCCTGCATGTGGCGCCGAATGCAGAGGCGGCGGTTATCGCGCTGCCGAAGGAGCAACCGATCGTCACCTATTGCTCGGTCGGTTATCGTTCCGGCGGGTTTGCGCAGAAGCTGCGTGACGCCGGCTACAAAAACGTGCTGAATCTCGAAGGCTCCATCTTCCAGTGGGCAAACGAAGGCCGCCCGGTCTTCCGGGCTGAGGTGAAGGTGGAGAAGGTGCACCCCTACGATCGCACGTGGGGTTTGCTCTTGAAGAAGAAGTTGCGCGCGACAATTCAATGAACCCCTTGCCGGAACTCATCAGCCGCGGGGAAGAGCCGCTCAACCTGGAGATGCCGTTCTCCAGCCTGCGGGAGTTCGTTACGCCTAACGAGAAGTTTTATGTCCGCTGCCATTTTCCGGTGCCGGAGATCAATCCGGTGGTGTGGCGCTTGCGCATCGAGGGAGTGGCGGAACCGCTGGAGCTGTCGCTCGAGGAGCTTGAGGCGATGCCGCGGCAGACGATCCAAGCCACGTTGGAGTGTGCCGGGAACGGGCGCTCGCATCTGCAGCCGAAGGTGAAAGGTGTCGCGTGGGATATCGGCGCGGTGGGGAATGCGGAGTGGGCTGGTGTGCTTCTGCGCGACGTGCTGGAGCGGGCGGGGGCGAACGGCTCCGCGTGTGAAGTGATTCTGGAAGGCCTGGATCATGGCATGATCAAGGAACCGCCGCGGCCGCCGAACGAGATCAATTACGCCCGCAGCCTCCCGATTGCCAAAGCCAGGCAGGATGTGCTGCTCGCCTACGCGATGAATGGCGCGCCGCTCGCGCCGGAGCATGGATTTCCGTTGCGCGCGGTGGTGCCGGGTTGGTTCGGGATGGCGTCGGTGAAATGGCTCCAGCGGCTCGTGGTGACGGAGGAGCCGTTCCACGGCTACTATCAGTCGATCGATTACACGTATTGGGAAGATCGGGATGGAATGCCCACGCTGGTGCCGCTTACCGAGATGCGGGTGAAGGCGCAGATTGCGCGGCCGGAAGCAGGTGAGGTGGTACCCGCAGGTGCGGCTTACCGCGTGCATGGTGCGGCTTGGGCTGCGGAGGATGAGGTCGCGCGCGTGGAGGTGAGTGTGGATGGCGGCGACAGCTGGGCGGAAGCGCAGCTGCTCGGCGAGCCGGTGAGGAATGCCTGGCGGTTCTGGGAGTTCGAATGGGAGACGCCTGCGGAACCGGGTGCGGTGACTTTGCTGGCGCGCGCGACAGATGCGGCGGGGAGAACACAACCTGCGCAGCGTGTGCCGGAATACGGCACGTATATGATCAATCATTGGCTGCCAATCGAGGTGCAGGTGCGGTAGCTGTCGCTCTGTAGCTGTCGCCCTGTGGGCGACACGGGTATGTGCTTGGCTGCTCGTGCCAGCGGGATCACATACCCGTGCGGCGCATAGCGCCGCAGCTACAGGGCGCTGCAGCGAATCTTACCGGCCGTAGCTGATGCCTTTCTTCTCCGCCTGGCGGCGGATCAATTCGGCGACGTTGTTGTCGAAGCTGTCGCCTTTGCCAGCCGCGGCGAGGCGTCTTGTTTCGGCTTTGAGGAACTCTTCACGCTCCGCGCTTAACGCCTCGATCTTCTTCTGCAGCGCGACGCGTTCTTCGCGCGCTTTTGTGATCCGGGTCTCGAGCTCTTTCTGCTCCAGCTTCTGCAGCTCTTCCGGCAGCTTCGTTTTGTCGAGTTCCGCCAGCTGCACGCTGTTATTCGCGAGCGCGTCGAGTAGTTCACCAGCGCCTTGCACGCTTTTGCGCGTTTTGGCATTGAAGCTCAATCGATCAGCCGCAGCCGCGGGTGCAGCCATCTCGGCGGCCATCTGTTTGGCGCCGACCGCGGTGCGTTCTTCGCGATTGCCGTAGGGAATGAGGGTGGTGCCAATCTGCTTGTTCAGCTCTGCCAGCTCGGCATCCATCGGCGTTTCGACGACTGCCATGTTGCCCGATTGCGCGATGGCGACGTAGCTGCCTTCGGAGAACTTCGCGATCTCCTGCCAGACCGGTGTGGTTTCGGCGATGCTGCCGCATTGCACGGTGTTGATGATGATGTCGTTCTTCGCGGCAACCTTGCAAAGCTCCGGGTATTGCGGCGCGTTTTCGTAATCCATGTGCGGCGGTGCGTCGCCGACGAGGAAGATGATCTTCAAGACGTCGCGATCTTTGCTCCAGGCCATTTTGTGAATCGCTTCGTCGAGCGCTTCGTTCACCGCCTCGGGCATGTCGCCGCCGCCGCCGGCCTGGAACTTCTGCAGTTCTCCGTAGAGGGCGTCGATGTCGTCGCTCATCGGGAATGATTTCACGACGTATTCGTCGCCTTTGTCACGGTAGCCGATGAGGCCGAGCTTCAGGTCGGGCGTGGGTTTGGCGCTGATCATTTCGTTCGCGATCGACCAGATCTTCTGCTTGGCGCCTTCGATGAGGCCGCTCATGGAGCCGGTGGTGTCGAGGACGAACACCACCTCGATGCGCGGTTTCTTTGGTGGTTCGGGCGCGGTTCGCGTCTCTGCGAACAGTAAATGCGCGGAGCCGGTGATGAGAGTGAGGAGGAGTGCGATGGTCGTTTTCATGGTTTGTTTCTGAATGGGGTGGTTATGCGTGGTTCTGTTTTCCCCTCATCCCAACCTTCTCCCCAGGGGAGAAGGGCTGTCTCTCGCGTGGGAGAGTCGTGTCTGAGCGCGTGAGCTCCTGCTGTGCGCGCACGAGGGTGAGACTCCCTCTCCCGGTGGGAGAGGGTAGGGGCGAGGGCGAAGGCGACGTTCACGGGATGATTTCGTAGGCGGTATCGTTCAGCGCGATGAGGACGTGCTGGCCGAGCGCGAGCCACGGGGCGGCTTCGGGATGGTCTTTCAACAGCGCGAAGTATTCGTCGGAGTTGAACTGCACCTGCTGGCGCCTGGTAGCGCGCTGAGCGGTGGCGTCGATCCATTGGTTGCCGTTCTGGTAGAAGGCGCGGCCGTTCACGAAGCGCGCCTGCTGGGTGTAGCTCGCGAGGCGCTCGGCCTCGGCTGGCGCCATGGGAGCGGCAATGCCGGCGCCGCGGAGTGACTCGGAAGCGGCCGCGGCCGGAGCGGGGAGGTCGGCGCGTTTGAAGGCGTTCTGGCTGCGAGCGTTGGCCACGCCGTCTTCGCCTTCGTGTTTCGACTTGAAGCTGCTCCAGGCGCTCGCCGCCACGTCACGCGCACGGCTGTCGCTGGTCATGCTTTGCAACGAACGATGCGCCATCGGCACGTGGCGGCGCTCTTCGTCTTCGACGACGAGGTAGGCGGTGTAAGGGGTGACGATGCCGTAACGGCGCGCGAGTTCAGTGGCTTCATCGCGCAATTCCTTCGTCTCGCCGCGGGTGCGGATTTCATCGAGCAGGAAACCGACACGCCGCGTGGCCCAGAGCCGCGGGACGAAATCCTGAGACGTGTGGCGTTCTTCGAAGCGCACCTTGTAGGTGAAGCTCTGCTCGCGGCCGGCGGCGTTGCCGGTGAGCTTCGCCTCCACTTCACCGGCCCCGGTGTAGCGGCCGGTGAGGACGAGTTGGTCGCCTTTGAAGAGGTCGGGCAGCTCGGCGGGATACATGCCCGAGGTGCGGACGCCGCCGCTGAACTCCAGCCGCAGGTTCGTGAGCATCGGCTCCTTGATGCGGGTGAAGAAGCTGGAAACTTTCAGCTCGATGTCTTCGTTCGCGAGGACGTATTGGCTGAAGGAGCGGGTGCTCTCCGCGATCTGGTCGAGCAGCTGGGTGTTTACGTCGGACCCGATGCCGAAGGAGAAGATGCGTGCGCCGGTGCTGCTCTTCTTCACTTCGGCGATGATCTCGGACGGGACGCGGGTGCCGACCGTTGGGAGGCCGTCGGTGAGGAAGATGACGACGAACGGGCGATCGGTTTTCGGCGGTTGCATCTTCAAGGCGCGATCGAGCGCGGCGGAGATGGCGGTGCCGCCGATCGGTTTCAGGTCGGCGATGAAGGAGGTGGCGCGTTTGCGGTTTGCCTCATCGGCTTCGACAAGCTTCTCGAAGAGCGGCTCGGCTTCAGTGGAGAACCGCACCAGCTCGAAGCGGTCTTCGGCGTTCAGATTCTCGACGCAGAAGGTGAGCGCTTTCTTCGCCTGCTCGAGTTTCGCGCCAGCCATGGAGCCGGAGGTGTCGAGGACGAAGACGACATCTTTCGGCGCGGGTTTGGCGTTGTCGTTGGTGATCGTGGGCGCGGCCAGGAGCAGGAAGTAACCGTCGTCGCCGTCGGCTTTGTGGCTGATGACGCTGAGGCCGACAGCGTGCGCTTCCGAGCTGTAGATGATCTGGAAATCGGTGTCGGGTTTTTCATCGCGCGCTTCGTAGCCGATGATCGCGCGATGGGCGCCGTCGCGTCGCACCTCCACTTTGTGCGACGGGGAATAGACGGCGGCGAGTGGCTGCTCCGTCTTTAGATCGAGCTTGAGGCTGAAGTTTTTGATCGGCTGCCCCTCGGCCTTCGCCGCGCCTAACGGGTAGAGGTAGGTCATCGCGCCGGCGTCGGAGGTGAGGAGCTGCGTGTAGGTGAGCTTGATCGGTTTGCGGCTGCGCGGTTCGAGCGGGAAAATGCGGAGCCGGAAGAGATCGCGACCGGCGTACTCGAGGAGCGCGGGATCGCGGCGGCTCCGGACAATGTCTTCGTAGATCTGGCGGGCTTTGTCGGCCGGGAGCAGCTCGGCGTCGGTCATCTTGCCATCGACTTCCATGCTGAATTTGTCGATGTGCGCGCCTTTCGGCACCGGGAACATGAAGGTGCCTTCGAGTTGCTGGTGGTTCGGGTTGTAGAACTCCTGCTCGATGGTGGTGGTGGCGATCTGGCCGTCGATTTTGACGTCGGCGCGGACGCTTTGGATTTCGATGGGGAGGAGGCGCGGCGGGACGTGCGGTGGCGGGATGATGATCGGCCGCTCGATGATGATGAAGCCGTGGCCGTGCGCCTGCGACAGGAGGGCCAACAAGAAGCCGAGAAGGGCGAGGAGCAGTTTTGCGTTCATGGGGAGTTAGTCGGCAGTGTGATGGAAATGCTCCCGGATTTTTTGCGACTCGTACGCGGACGCAGCTGTCATTCCGACCGAAGTGGAGGAATCTCTTAATCTTCTTCGCTTTTGTAGCGTGGCGTACGCCAGGCACCCCGGAAGTGATTAGAGATGTCTCGACTTCGCTCGACATGACAGGGTTCGGGTGCTTCGTGTTGCCGCCGCCCGTAGTTCTGTGGTGCGCTGGTGCTACGGGTGTGAAATGATGAAGGAGACGTGAGCACGAGTGCGGAGTTGCAGCAGCCGATGGAGACGGAGGAGGCACTTGTCGCGCGCTGCAGCGGCGGCGTTCACGCGGCGTGGGATGAGCTGTTCGACAAGTATTACGGGGTTGTGTCGCGGTTTGTGTTTCAGCTGTCGGCGCAGTTCAGCCACGAGGACACGGAGGAAATCTGCCAGGAGACGTTTGTGTCGCTGGTGCGGAATCTCTCGTCGTTTCAGGGGAAGAGCTCATTTCAAACCTGGCTGCTCCGGATTGCCTCAAATAAGGCCATGGATTTTCGGTCGAAAGCAGTGGCAGCTAAGCGCGGCGGGAATGCGCCGCACGTGTCGCTGAATGGGACGCGGGATGGTGACGAGCTGCTCATCGATCCGCCGTCGCCGCGGCCGGGACCGGATGCGCTCCTGCAGACTGCGGAAAGTTTTCAGATGCTCCGCGCGGTGCTGGATCAACTCGGTGATGCCTGCCGCGAAATCATCGAGCTGCGATATTATGGCGACCTTAGCTACGCGGAGATCGCCTCCGAGTTGCAGCTGAATGCGAAGACAGTGAGCTCGCGCCTGAGCAAGTGTCTCGACCAGCTCGGCGCGATCGCGAAAAAGAGTTTCCCGGTGCGCGATTCGTTTGCCGTCTAACCAAAGAGATCATGTCGCCCGAGCCTAACAAATCGATCGAGGAGCTGCTGCAAGCCTCCGCGCAAGCGCGGCGGGCGCAGTTCGGCGACGGCGAGGCGAAGATGCCGAATCCGATGCGGGCACGGCTGCATGAGGAGATCTCGCGCGCCTCGCGGGTGGAGGAGGCGCCGGTGCGCACAAGCTGGCTGGCGGCGTATTGGCCGCGGCTGGTGACCGGGGCGGCGGTCGCAGCGCTGGTGATCGGGTTTCCGTTGCTGTGGTGGCGCGCGGGCGAGGTCGGGGATGCGGCGCGATATGCGATCAATGAACCTCCCGCGGCTGTTGTGGACTCGGCGACGGCGCCTGCGGCTGCAGGAAGGGCAGACACAGCGATGGCAGATCGCCTGGCGGAGGCGCAGGAGAGCGCGAAGGCAAACCAGGCGCAGGAGGAGAGCGCTCGGACGACCGCCACGATGCAGCCCGCGGCGCCGGCCGCAGCTCCGCTGCCGGCACAACCGGAAACGACGAGCGAGATCGCGGGGGCAGGCGTGGTGGCGGAGGCGAAGCCGAAGACGGGCGAGTTCGCGAACGTGCGTCAGCAGTTTACCCAAACGCCAGCAGGCGTGGCGTCGCGCGGGAACGCGCGCGCCAGTGCGGCGGCGGTGGAGGTGCTAAACACATTCCAGATCGAGCAGGAGGGGAACACGATTCGGGTGATTGATGCCGACGGTTCGACCTACACGGGGACGGTGCAGCTGGTCGCGCGCTCCGGCGCAGACCCGGCGGAATCGTCGATGGCGCGAAAGGAACAATCCCTCACTGCGGAGGCGCCGGCGTCGCGGCGACCTCGTTCAGCAGCGCTTCAGCGTGCGAAGGACGGGGCGCAGAGCGAGTTCACCTTTCGGGCGACGGGTTACAACTCCAGCCTGAAGAAAGAAGTCGTGTTCGAGGGCAACTACATCGCACCAGCGGCTGCGGCACCAGCGGAGTTGAGCCAGCGGAGTGGTGCGCGTGCCGACGAGGAGGATTCTGCCGCTCGTGTGATCGGCACCGCCAGGATCCCAGGCGAAGCAGCGGTCCCGGTGGATGCTGCGGCTCGGGGCGCAGTAAGCCGCTGAAGGGCGGAAATCCTACGCCGCGAGTCTGGCCGCGTCTTTGTGGCCGAGGATGCGGACGGTCTGCTGGAGTTGCTCGATCTGGAGCGGCTTCTTCAGCACGGTGACCGGGCCTTTCTCGAGAATCCGGTCGAGCATTTCGCTATCGGGATAGCCGGTGATGATCACAATCGGCAGCTCGGGATCGATCTGTTTCGCTGCATCGTAAACATCGTCCGCTGGTCCATCCGGCAATTTCAAATCCAGGAAGAGCAGGTCGAATTTCTGCTTGTTGAGCGCGACGAGGGCTTCTTTCACCGTGCCGACGACAACGCGGCTGAATCCGATCTTCTTGAGGAAAAGTTTGAAGAGACTCTGCAGGCTTTCGTCGTCATCGACGACGAGCACGGTCGGCTGGCCGGACTTGTCTTCTTTGAGGATATCCTTGTCGAGCGATGATTTTTTGATGCGCCAACGGCCGCCGATCTGGATCGCCGGCAGCTGCCCGCGCTGCACCAGATAATAGACGGTCGGCAGAGGAATCCGGAGATACTTCGCCGTTTCCTTGACCGTAAGGAGGTTGTGCATGGGGAGAGATTCAGCAGCTGGCATAGGATCGAGCAAGCCTTTCTGCTCGCTGGAGGTTTATAACTTTTATAAGAGGTGTCAACACTTTCTATATCTTCCGTGCGCTCCCGAGAAACAAAAAACCGCTCAACGAGCGGGTGTTGCGCGATTTAAGGTAGTATTTGTCTGTGGCGCCGCTGCGACATCGCAGCTGGACAACAGGCCAGCAGCAGCCGACTATTTTTACCCTCATGAGCGTTCTGTTCTTTAAGCGATTTCTGCAGCGGCCATTTCAGGTCGCCTCCATTTGCCCCAGTTCCAAGGCGATGGTGGAGAGGGTCGGCAGCAAGATGGATTTCTCGGAGCCGCGGGTGATTGCCGAGTACGGCCCGGGCGAAGGGGTGCACACCCGCGCCATCGCGCGCCGCCTGGGGTCAGGCTCCACGCTGCTCCTGTTCGAGCTGGATCCGGATCTCACGCGCGATCTGCAGCGGCAGTTTGCCGATGATTCGCGCGTCCATGTTTTCCATGCCGACGCCGCCCAGCTGCCGGACGAGCTCGCGCGTCTCGGCATTTCGGGGTGCGATTACATTCTCTCTGGCATCCCGTTCAGCATTCTCGAGAAAGATAAGAAACGCATCCTGCTCCAGAAAACCTACGACGCGCTCCGGCCCGGCGGCAGTTTCATCATCTATCAGGTGACGAACGAGCTACGGCAGCACGCCACGCTCTTCCAGCACGCGGAGTCCGAGTATTTCCTGCAAAATATCCCGCCGATGTTCATCACGGTGTTCGATAAAGCCCACACGCGGAACGGCGCCAGCCATCCCGCTGCCATGCCGCAGCCCGCTCACGCCTCCGCGACTCAATGACGTCCGGCGCGTTCCGCACGGAAAAGGACTCGATGGGCGAGATGCTCGTCCCGGAGTCGGCGCTCTACGGCGCGTCGACCCAGCGGGCGGTGCTGAATTTTCCCGTCAGCGGTTATCGCTTTTCGCGGCCGTTCATTCGCGCGCTCGGCCTGATTAAATGGGGAGCCGCGCAGGCGAACCACGACCTCGGATTGCTCGAGGCGAACCGCACCGCGTTGATCGTGCAGGCCGCCGAGGAAGTGGTGGAGGGGAAGCTCGACGAGCATTTTCCGCTCGATATTTTCCAGACCGGCTCCGGCACCAGCACGAACACGAACGCGAACGAGGTGATTTCGAACCGCTGCTGCCAGCTCGCCGGCAACCCGATCGGCGCGCGCGAGCCGGTGCACCCGAACGACCACGTGAACATGGGCCAGTCCAGCAACGACGTGATCCCATCGGCCATTCACGTCGCCGGTGCGGAGCAGCTCCAGGGTTGTTTGCTGCCGGAGCTGGAGAAGCTGCAGGGGGAGCTGGAAGCGAAGGCGAAGGAATTCTGGGACATTATCAAGATTGGTCGCACCCACCTGATGGATGCGACGCCGGTGCGGCTCGGGCAGGGATTCAGCGGCTACGCGCAGCAGATCGCCTACGCCCGGGAGCGGGCGCAGAAGGCGATCGATGTGCTGCTGGAGCTGCCGCTCGGGGGGACGGCGGTGGGCACGGGATTGAACCGGCACCAGGATTTCCCCGGGAAAGTGATGCGCCATCTGAAGCAGCGCACCGACCTCGATTTCCGCGAAGCAACGAATCACTTCGAAGCTCAGGGCGCGAAGGACGCGGTGGTGGAAGCGAGCGGACATCTGAAGACGATCGCCGTCAGTTTGTTCAAAATCGCAAACGACATCCGCTGGCTCGGGAGCGGTCCGCGCTGCGGCATCGGCGAGATTCAATTACCCGCGACACAACCCGGCAGCTCGATCATGCCAGGCAAAGTGAACCCGGTGATCTGCGAATCGACCATGATGGTCTGTTCGCAGGTGATCGGGAACGACGCCTGCATCACCTGGGCAGGCGCGAACGGCAATTTTGAGCTGAACGTGATGATGCCGGTGATGGCGCACAACCTCCTCGAAAGCATTCGGCTGCTCGGCAACGTCTCCGAGATTCTGGCCGAGAAGTGCGTGCGCGGAATTGTGGCGAACGAAGAGCGTTGCCGCGAGCTGGTGGAGCTCTCCATGGCGATGGTGACCAGCCTGGCGCCGAAGATCGGCTACGATCGCGCCGCGGAAATCGCGAAGGAGAGCGCAACGACGGGCCGCACCGTGCGCGAAATTTGCCGCGAGAAAAAGGTGCTGCCGGAAGCGGAACTCAACGCTGCCCTCGACCCGGTGGCCATGACGGAGCCGGGCGGCAAAGGTTCCGCCGGCGGCTAGTCTCGCGGATTGCCAGGGACTCGCCTGTTTCTGGCGCGAGCAGCAATCGCCATTCGACAATCGAAATTCGAAAATCCCGTTATGGTTGCCAACGTCAATGGTCCGCAATTTTCCGGCGGCGCGAACATCGCCATCAAATGCCCGTCGCACACTTACGAGCAGATGGTGGCGTTTTACCGCGACACGCTCGGGCTGCCGCTCATCGAGGAAGAGGCGGACGGCTGCATTTTTCAATTCGGACCGAACCGGCTCTGGCTCGATCGGGTGCCGAACCTCAGCCATCCCGACATCTGGCTGGAGCTGGAAACGAACGACACCGAAGCCGCCGCGTCGTACCTGAAGATCAACGGCGTTCCCCGCCGGGATGAAGTGGAGCAGCTCCGGGAAGATTTCGACGGCTTCTGGATTTCCGATCCGTCAGGTATCATTCACCTCGTTGTCGGCGACGAGGAGTAATTGGTGGAGGGCGACGCGCCGTCGTCGCCAAGTCTGAGCTCAATCTTCGTCATCGACCTTGAGGATCACTCCCTCGGCCGAGACATCGACTTCCTTCTCTTTTCCTTCGGTGCGGATCTTCACCTCGTATTTCACCTTGCCGTCGTCGGTCTCCTTCTCGGCCTTGATCAGCTCGGCTTTGGGGAACCGTTCCATGATCGCTTTCGTGACCGGCTCCGGCAGTTTCGCCACCGGCACATCTTCACCGGCGAAAACTGCGGAACTGAAACAGAGGACGAGACTGGCGGCGATCGCGAGCAGAGCTGCACCGCGATTTCTGATGGGTGAGGTGGAATTTTTCGTTGCCTTAGATTCGAAATCTATGGCGCCGACGGATGGTTCTTTCGTGGTGCAGCTCTGCGCCGGGCGGGCTTGACGCGCCGTGGGGAAGCCGCTATCACCTCCGGCAGACGGCAATGGATTTCTGCCGCCCGAGCTCGCTCGGGGAACCGCCCGGCCTCGGCCGCGGCTGATGATTCCTGTTTCTCGGCAGGATTCATGAAACGATCGCAATGATGGAGACATTCCCGATGGGCACGCTGCTGCTCCTGACCTTCGTCGGCAGTGCGATCGGCGGGCTCACGCGCCATGCAGTCTCCGGGTTTGTCGCCCGGCGTTTCGGGGAGCGGTTCCCCACCGGCACAATGGTGGTGAATGTGACCGGCGCGTTGGTAATGGGAATCGTCTGGACCGCCCCGTGGTCAGCGGGACCGCTGGCGCAGCCGTCGTTGCTGCGGGATTTTTTAATGTTCGGTGTGCTCGGCGGTTACACCACGGTTTCCTCGTTTACGCTCAATACGTTCGCGCTGCTCCAGGACGGCGAATGGCGGAGCGCGGCGCTGCACCTCGGCGGCTCGTGGCTGCTTTGTCTCGGCGCGGTGGCAGCCGGAGCTGCTCTCGGCAGCGGCTGGGCACGGTAGTTTGATGAAAGGGGCAATGATGAAAGAAAACGGACCAGGCAAACTGCTGCGGATCTTCATTGGCGAAAACGATCGCGCCGATCGGCAACCGCTTTACCAGGCGATCGTGCTCAAGGCGCGCGAGCACGGCCTGGCGGGCGCGACGGTGCTCCGCGGCCCGATGGGTTTTGGCGCGCGGAGCCACTTGCATACGGCGAAGATTCTCCGGTTATCGGAAGATCTGCCGCTGATCATTGAGATCGTCGATACCGAAGAGAAGATCCGCGCGTTTCTGCCGGAACTGGCCGCGGTGGTGCAGGATGGCTTGATCACGCTCGAGACGGTGGAGATCATCCGTTACCGGGCGAGCTCGGATAAGCCGGTTCAGTGATGACTTGCCGCCGGAGGTGAGAGTCGCGTTCGCAGTCGCGGTGGGGAGCGGTCTCGGCGGCGTGGCGCGCGTGGTGATTGGCGTCGCGATGCTAAGAATCCTCGGCGACCATTTTCCTTTCGGGGTGCTGACGGTGAACATCGCGGGGTCGTTTCTGATCGGCTTTCTCGCCACGTGCACGGCACCGACCGCGCGTTTGTTTGTCAGCGCCGCGACCCGGCAGTTTCTGCTCGCAGGATTTTGTGGAGGGCTCACCACGTTCTCATTCTTCAGTCTGCAAACGATGCTCCTGCTGCAGGCTGGGCGTGTCGGTGCGGCCGCGGCATATTCCGGTGCCACCCTGTTCCTCGGTCTGGCAGCAGTCTGGCTCGGCCACGTGATCGCAAGGCGGTTTTCTTAGCTTAGTTAGGCGTAGTTACGGCGCTTGCACGCGGCACGCCCGTGATGGGGCTTCTTCTGTAGCGGCGGTCCATGGAC
>JACCZQ010000125.1 GCA_013695905.1 Chthoniobacterales bacterium | reverse complement strand
AGGGTTTTATCCTTTTCGAAGCGGGGATCGCTGTGGTCGGTATTGAAGTCGCCCATGATCAGCCAGGTGATCGCGCCGAGTTTGCCGTAGGCGGCTTCCATGTCTTTCATGTGCGCGAGCAGCTGGCGGATGGATTCCTGGCGGATAGCGAAATTCTCCACCGGCTCGCCGTGGTTACTCTTCAGGTGCAGCGCGTAAACCAGGAGCAGCCGCTGCGGGTCCAGCTGAAAAGCGGCAAAGGCGAAACCTCGCGGTGGGACGATAGGGCCGTCCGTGTTCCATTGCTCCACCCACGCGCTCATCGGCTGGAGCCGGCTGGCGATGGCAATCTGCTGCGCGTTGTTCTGCCCTTCCCGCGGCGGGTAAGTGGAGCAGACATCCACCTTGAAGCCGGGCAGCGGCTTGAGCGCGAGCTCCACCGCATTCCAGTCGCGCATTTCGGAGAAACCGATCACGTCCGCGTTGAGCCGCGTGATATCGCGATGCACGGCATCGATCTGGCGGGTTTCTTCGGCTTCGGAAGGGTTCGGGCGTGCGCCGGGGAACCATTGGATATTCCAGAAGGCGGCGCGGAGAGGTTCAGCAGCTGTGGCTACAGCGCAGCTGGCGAAGGCCGCGATGACCCAAAGAACAAGAAGGCAACGCCGCGAGAAACGCATCCGCCACATTTAAAGGCGAATGCCACCGCGTGCGAGTCGCAAGCCCGCGAACTCAGGCGCGAGTGACGATCCCCTCGAGCTGCTCCTGCACGGCGCGCTGGGCTTCTTCCTCGTTTGCGTAACCGTGCGCGACGATCTCGAGCATCTGCGTGCCGATGTCGCGTTTCCCGCGCTTGACCGCCTGCAAGCGGCCGGCGGCGGTCCAGTTTTCGTGATCCTGCGTGGCGACGTCGGGCATGGTGCCATCCCAGTAGCAATAGTAAACGTGGTAAAGCTGCGGACCGCTCGAGAAGACGTAGGAACGGATCGGAAGGGTGACGCCGTTCGCGGTCATGACCTGGTGCTTCACGCCGCCGATCTGCGTCATTCCGGTGGCGGGCAGGCAGACATCCGGCCGATGATTTTTAATGAAGAGCCCGGCGGTGCGTCCCGGCAGCCAACGGAAGAAATACATCGTCCACTGCCTGCCATCCTGGCCGGCCCAGGTGCCGCCGCCGCCTTCGTTATAGCGGAGGAGTTCCTGCGCGCGATCTTCGATGGGCACTTCGCTCCACTTCGGGGCGTCCGTCGGCCAGGTGACATTCCACGGCTCGACCCGCGCCGCGCGCGCTTCGTGCACCCCGTACCAGACTTGCGTGCCGGCTTCCGCCACGACCGTGAGGGCGAGGATGGTGATCACCACCACCCGGGAGATTCGGAAGGCGGCGCGGCCGTGAGGCGTGGGGGGCGGGGCGATCTTGCTACCGCCGCCCATGAGCATGCTCACGCCCCAGAGTCCGAAAAGACAGGCCATCAGGATCGAAAGGCCGGCCGGATCATGCCAGGCTTGGATTGCCTCCGAGCCCTGTTCGGCGCCGACATACACCAGGATGAAGGTGCGGATGAGATTGCAGACAAACGCCAGCACCGCGCCGACCACCACCAGCACGATGCGGCGGAGCCAGGTGAAATCGTAAAACTCGCCGAGAAACAGCGCCACCATGAACGTCGCCTGGAGCGAGCGTACGCCGGTGCACGCTTCGTCGATTCCGACGAAGCCGGAGCTGACTTCGATGACGTTGCCCATCTGCACGGCGGAGATGCCGATGAGGTTCAGCACCTCCACGTTGATTGACGCGACCGCGCGCATCAGGGCTTGAATGACGACCTGCTCGAACTGCGTCGGCCACGGCACCGCGACGAGGAAGAACAGGAGCGGAAAAGCAAAGTGCCGGGCCCAACGCAGACCGCCCGCGAGGTAGATGAGCCCGAAGGAGACAGTGAGCGCCGCGCTGGCCATGAACCAGCTGAGCAGTCGCCAATCCGGATTCGCTTCCTGGATAAGCCGCACCGGCACCAGCGCCACGAGCGCACCGATCATGAGCACGATCGCGAGCAGCGACTGGCCGGGCCGGGAAGCTTCCGGCACGGACTGGGCGCGCCGCCAGAAGGCGTAGGCCGCGAGGAACGGCACCGTCCAGCCGTAGCCGTACTGCGGATTTACCGACCACTCCAAGCGGAGCCGCGCCACGATCTCGAGCCAGAGCAGCAGGAAGGCGGCGGCGGCAAACCAGTCAATGCGGCTGCGCTCGGCCGCAGCGGCGGGGACGGCAGTGGAAACGGTAGCGTTCATGTCGGGAGCGGCGGCGTCAGAGTGAAAGCAAATTGCGAGCCTCGCGTGCAATGAGAACGGATGGCCCGCCGGCTGCTGTGAGAGATTTCACTCTCGGCGCGCCTCATTGCAACTGCGGGCGCGCCGTTGACTTTACCAGAGCACCCCGAAAGCGACCGACACCTTGGACCCGAACGATAAGATCGAACGCTCGCTGATGAAGATCATCGGCTGGACGCTCGGCATCATCATCCTGCTCATCGCCATGGGCGTGCTGGGGCACCGCTCCTTCCGGAACTGGCAGGAGCGGCGGCTGGGGGCGCAGGCGAATGCGCTCGTCACGGAGGGCGACCTGAAGCGGGCGAGTCTCGATGCGCGTCGCATTCTGCAGATCAATCCGGAGAGCGCGGAAGGTTGCCGTATTATGGCGCGAATTTCGGAGCGGGGGGGGTCGCGGACGGCCATTGAATGGCGCCGTCGCGTCGTGGAACTGCAGCCAGGGAATGCGGAGGATCTGATCGCGCTGGCGCGGGCCGCGATCAAGTTCGACGACCAGGGCAGCCGCGACTTTGCGCTGAGCCGACTGCCGAAAGCGGCGAAGACCACGCCCGAATACCAGGCTCTCGCAGCTGACATGGCGCTCGCGCGCAAGGATCCGCACGCCGCGGAAAAGCACCTCCAGGAGGCGGTGCGTCTCGAGCCACAGAACAAGGAGCATCAGCTTCGCCTCGCGGCGCTGCAGCTCGGCTCGCCCGATGCGGAGACAGCGGCCGCAGCGAAGCGGACGCTGACCGAGTTACAACAGGAGCCGCTCCACCGCCTCGAGGCATCGCGCCGGCTGATTCAGGATGCCCTGCGCGGTAAGGATTTCGAGGAAGCAGTGACAGTGGGGCGTCAGCTCGATGCCTTGCCGGAGCGAGTTTTCGATGACCGGCTGCTGCTGCTTTCGGCCTTGAATGGCGTGGTGCATCCGGAAGTCACGCCTCTGCTCAAGGAGCTGAAAGCAGCCGCGGCGGAGACGCCGGAGCGGGTCGCGGACTTGATCTATTGGCTGAACGCAAACCAGAGGCCGGCGGCGGCGATCTCATGGGCTGCCCAGCTTCCCCCTGAGAGGTTAACCCAGCGCGGTGTGCCGGTGGCGCTCGCCGACTCCTACGTGGCGGCGCGCGATTGGCAGGGAATGCAGCGGATCGTGAAGGAAGGCAGCTGGGGCTCCCTGGATTTCCTGCGCAGCGCACTCGCGGCCCGGGCGGCGCGGGAACTCGGCGATCGCGCCGGTTCCGGTGTCCTCTGGAGCGAAGCCGTGAAAAAGGTCTCCGCGAATCCGCGGCAGGCACTCACGCTGGCTGAGGTGGTGAACCGTTGGGGTTGGCGCACCGAAGCGGTGGATCTCCTTTGGATTGCCGCGAAGGACCCGGCGGACGGGGATGCCGCGCTGCAGGTGCTCTACAATTACTTCGCGACCGACGGCGACAGTCAGGATCTCTACCGCGTGTTGCTGCACCGGCAGCAGTTCCGGCCGGACGATCTGGACGTGCAGAACAATCTCGCGCAGCTTTCGCTCCTGCTGAACCTGAACGTGGACCGCGGGCAGAAGCTCGCGCGCGATCTGTTCGAGAAAGACTCAGCGAATCCCGCCTACGTCTCCACGTATGCGTTTGCGCTGCACGCCGCCGGCGACACTCGCAAGGCAGTCAAAACGATGGAAGCCCTCGGAGCGGAGCGGCTGCGGCATCCGGAGCTGGCGGCCTATTTCGGAATCTTCCTCGTGGCGGCGGGAGAAGGCGCGCGGGCGAGGGAATTTCTCGATCTCGGCGAGACGGCGACTCTGTTGCCGGAAGAACGCGCGCTGGTGGAAAAGGCGCGACGGACGGTCGCGCAGCGCTGATGGGGGTGGACGCGCAACACGCCTCCCGCACCCGATTTAATGGGTGGATAGTGCGCGATGAGGGTTTACAATAGGGCCGCTCCTTTTTGATGAATATCGCACGAATTTTTTCCCTGCTGTTGGCACTCATTGCCACCACCTTTTTTGTTCTCCCGAGTGGCGCCGCGCAGACTGCGGTCTCGCCGAAAGCAGCTGGCGCGAAACAGGCCGTCGATAGTGCCGCGATGGTTTACGCGCCGAGCGTCCGGAGCTTCCCGCAGGCGAACGTCCGTCGGGATTTTCCGTGGCGGAACAACATCGTAACTACCGTGTTCTGGGTCGGAGAGAAGCCGACGCCGAATAATCCGACGCCGAACAACAAAAGCTCGTGGGATCAAGCGTGGACAACGAGCTTTGGCGGCTACGACGACCCGAATCCGGCGCGGCGGCGGAACATGCTGCCGATCGCTTTCACGCCGCGGCAAAATCCATTCTACGTGGCGCTGCCCTATAACGATAAGGCGCGTGTCGGCCATCACCCGGAAGCGCCGCACGTCGTGCCGTGGTTCAAGGAAGCGTATCAAGGTCCTGCTGTCTCGACCGTGAAGGGGCGCTGGGTCGCCATTCGAAAAGGCGATCGGATTGCTTATGCGCAATGGGAAGACGCAGGGCCGTTCCGCACGGATCATTGGCAGTATGTCTTCGGGAACGAGAGGCCGAAGCCGAACCTGAACAAAGGCGCGGGGCTCGATGTTTCACCCGCCGTGCGTGATTTTCTCGGGATGCAAGATACGGACGTGACGGACTGGAAGTTTGTCGAATTTAAGGATGTGCCGCCGGGGCCGTGGGCGCGGCTGGGGGATAACAACACGTTCGTGATCAATCAGCGGAAGAACAGCACCTCCCTCGTGCAGGGGCGGAAACCTTCGGCGGAAATTACGCCGCGGTAGCGGCTCCCCGGGGGGCGCGGCGGCGCGCGGCTAGTCTGGATTTCGGTGCCCTCCAGGCACGCAGCTCGGCTGGACCGGGTGCTGATTAAAAGAGCTGCGGGTGATCGTCCTCGCTGTGCGCTTTTCCAATGATGGCGCGGATCTTCTCAATCAGCTCGCCGAAGTCGTACGGCTTCTGGATCGTGTCGATGACGCCGGCCTTTAGAATCTCGGACCGGAGCGTCGGCTCCAGGTAGCCGCTCGCGACAATGGCGCGGACACTCGGCTTGACCTCCTTCATCTGCATGAAAGCGTCACGCCCGCCGAGCCGCGGCAGGCCGAGATCACAGACCACGAGCCCGATCTCGTCGCGGTGTGCGGTGAACAGCTCCACCGCTTCCACGCCATCGCGCGCAGTGATGACGCGGTAGCCTTCGCCCTGCAGGACCTCCACGCCGAGATCGCGCAGCTGCTCTTCGTCCTCCACGAGCAGGATTGTCTGCGGTGCCCGCGAGGGCGGGGGTGTGTAGGTGCTTCCTTCGCCGGCGGACGCCGGGAGCGGCCCCGTCGGCAGGTAGATGCTGAAGGTGGTGCCGGCATCCGGCTCGCTCTCCACCTGCACGAAGCCCTGGTGATTGTTCACCACGCCATACACGACCGAGAGGCCGAGGCCTGTGCCTTTGCCGCGTTCCTTCGTGGTGTAGAACGGCTCGAAAATATGCGCCTTCACCTCCGCCGACATGCCCGTGCCGGTATCCCGGACCCGCACGCAGGCATAGCACTCGGCGTCGGCCCCAGCGAAGATTTCCGCCAGCTGCCCGCCGTCGATGAGCGTGGTCTCGATCGTAATGGCGCCGCCTCTCGGCATCGCATCGCGCGCATTCACACAAAGGTTCAGCAGCACCTGGTGCAGCTGGGAGCGGTCGGCGTGCACGAGCGGGAAATCGGGCTGCAGCTGCAGGTCGAAGGCGATCATCTTCGGGAAGGTCGCCCGCAGCATTTTCTCCAGCTCGCGCGCCATTTTGTTGAGATCGACTGAGGAGAGCCGCGCCTCCGCCTGCCGTGCGGATGTCAACAGCTGCTGCACGAGGGCGGCGCCGCGTTCCACCGCTTCCTTGATGACCTTCACGGCGGCACCGATCTGCTCCGGCCGCGCCTGGTGGTGCTCGATCTGGCGGGTGTATCCGAGGATGATGGTGAGGATGTTATTGAAGTCGTGCGCGATGCCGCCGGCCAGCGTGCCGAGCCCCTCCATCTTCTGCGCCTGAATCAACTGCTGTTCGAGCCGCTTCCGTTTGGTGTCGTTAAACAGATAGACCTGCACCTCCGTCAGCTCGCCCGCGGAGTACGTGCCGACGAGCCGCGCCACCACGTAAACCGTTTCTCCGTCGGGGCGCCGCAGCTCGAACTCGTGGCGCTCGAT
>JACCZQ010000556.1 GCA_013695905.1 Chthoniobacterales bacterium | reverse complement strand
CCCAAAGGAGGGCCGCGCCCGGGTGATCGTTCTCACCGGCAGGACGACGGGTGACGTCGATTGGCAGGCAGGCTCATACGAGCAGTTCCTGCGCGACGACGCGCCGGAGGACGCCATCTACGATTCGTGCCGCTAACGTGTTTGGCGATGTAGTGCTGTGCGAGTTTCCGTTTACCTCGGGAGCGAAGAGTAAGATCCGGCCGGCTCTGCTGTTGTTCGATTTCGGAGAAGACGCTTTGATCTGTCGCATTACTTCGGTGCTTCACTCGGAGCCACTCGATGTCCAAATCCGCGATTGGCGAGGTGCTGGATTGCTGAGGCCGTCGGTCGCACGTTTGAGTCGCCTGGTGACGGCGGAGAAAACAATCTTTCTGCGGTGCCTGGGCAGATTGACCGCAGGCGATGCAGCGGCAATCGCTGATTGCTGGAACGCCAAGATGAAACTGCGCGTTTATGTCTGAAAAAAATATCTGGTCCGGGATTTCAGAGGAGGCGCGGGCGGCGCTCGGCACGCGCGATTATCGAGCGGGTTCGCTCCCTGAGCAGGTGGCGCTCTCCGGGGTGGAGGCGGGGCTGCTGGTGCGGGAACGGGAGTCGCCCGAGCTGCGGGCGGCGTGGATCCCAGGGGTGGAGATTTTTTCGCGCGCGATTTATCCGCAGCGGCATCGCGGCTGTTTCGGAGAGTTCGCTCGGCGCGACGAAGGGCTGCTGGCGAAGATCGGTTTCTGGCCTGCGCAATGGGCGACGGCACGGATGTTCGCGCAGACGGCGAAAGGATTTCACATTCATCCGCCGAGTGTGCCGGCCGGAGAAGAAGCGGCGGCGTGGCTGCAGCGCCTGTTTGTGAACGAGGCGGAGAACTACAGCCTCCGGCGTTACGCGGAGGAGCAGTGGGATGTGATGTTTTTCGTGCAGGGAATGGCCGAGATGATCTTGCGCGATGTGCGTGCCGGAATGCCCACTCGGACGATGCGCTTTTTTGTCGATGGCGATAATCACCGGAGCAGCAACAACGCCGCGGTCGTGATCCCGCCCGGGGTGGCGCACGCGCTCCGGGTGGAGGGTTCCGAGGACCTGATCATGGTGTACGGCACCAGCACGTCGTTTCGCCCGGAGTTCGAAGGGCGGATCGCGTGCGAGGTGGAGACGGCGCAGCTGCCAGAGTCGTGGCAGACGTTTCTCGATCGGTAGGCGGGCAGCTTCACCCCCCTGCGGCTACGGCAGGGTGTGGCCGGCGTTTGCCTTAACCTGGGCGGTGTCCGATGCGGTGATGGTGCCGTTCGCATCGGTAAACGCCTGCGTCGCGCCGGAGCGAAAGGAGCGGCCGACGGCGATGCCGCCGTTCGAGACGCGGAAGCCTTGCGACGCCGTGTCGACGGTTTGCACGACACCGATGTCGTAGATCTGATATGGAGGATCCGCCATCGCTTTGGCAGCGAAGATAAAGGATGCGAGGAGAGCGGGAACGATGCCGGGGGTACGCATGAACTGCAGAGACTGGCGAGTTGCACCGACTGCGACGATCTCTTTCTGTGGCAGGCGGCGGGAACGCGACGACCTGGCGAACTGCTCCTCATGAAACGCCGCTTTGATAGCAACGAGCCAGAATTGATGGATCGACCCGGCGCGGCGCGGGAAGATCTGGACGCGGCGCTGCGGAGCTTGCGCGGGCTGAATCGTCTCTTTGGCAGCCATCGAGTGGTGTCGATTTTCCTGAAGCGCTGGGTGAAACGCGGAGACAAACTGCGGGTGCTGGATCTCGCCACGGGGTCGGCTGATATCCCGCGGCTGGTGGCGGATTACGCGCGGGAGATCGGGGCCGAGGTGGAGATCCTGGCGGTTGATTTCCAGCCATCGACCCTGGAGACGGCGCGGCGGATGAGCGTCGATTATCCGGAGATCACATGCCAATGCGCGGACGTGCTCACGTTTCAAGACGAAGAAGGTTTCGATCTCGTGATCTGCTCGCTCGCCCTGCACCACTTCAGTGAAGAGGATGCGGTGAGGCTGCTGCGGCGGGGCCGGGAGTTGTCGCGGAAGTTTGTGCTGGTGTCGGACCTGCGAAGGGGAATGCTGGCAGTCGTGGGTGTGTATCTGCTGACCCGGCTGGTGTTTCGCGATCCGATGACGCGAGAAGATGGACGCGTGTCGGCGCAGCGGGCGTTCACACAGGGGGAAATGCGGGAGCTGGCGCGGCGCGCGGGCTGGCGGGATTTCGGGAGCCGCGCGTTTCGCTTTGCGCGGCAGGCGATCTGGCTGGAGCCGAGCGGAG
>JACCZQ010000554.1 GCA_013695905.1 Chthoniobacterales bacterium | reverse complement strand
ATGACGTGGAGATGACGCTGCGCGAGTTTTCGCGCGGTCAGAAACTTTTCGGTCGCTACACTTTGAAAAAGATCCTGGGCCGGGGCGGGATGGGCATCGTCTGGCTGGCGCGCGATGAAGAATTGGAACGCGACGTGGCGCTCAAGTTTCTGCCCGACCTGGTTGTGCTCGATAAGGCACTCCTCTCGGATTTGAAACGAGAGACGAGGCGCAGTCTCGAGCTAACGCACAAGAACATTGTGCGGATTCACGATTTCGTTAACAGCGATACTTCGGCCTTGCATCTCGATGGAGTACATCGACGGCGACACGCTTTCGAATTTGCGGGCCGAGAAAGAGGCGAAGGTTTTCCAACCCGATGAGATCGCTGCCTGGACAGCTCAGCTCTGCGATGCGCTCGATTATGCGCACAATGACGCTCGCATCATTCACCGTGATCTGAAGCCGGCGAATCTGATGGTGAATCAGAAGGGCGAGATGAAGGTGTCCGACTTCGGCATCGCGCGGCGGCTGGGCGATTCGATGAGCAAGCTGACGATGAACCAGGGGACGAGCGGGACGCTGGTTTACAGTGTTAAAGATCTCGGTGCAATTCTGCCAGCGTCGCGGAGGATGCAGACGTCATCATCATTCCTCCAAGCTCCCATCATGGATAACAGCCCGGATTGCGAGATGCCATAGATTTTACTTCCTCCACGCCGCACCTTGCTGCTGGCCCGCCCGCGCTGTTATGCTCCCAGCCATGAACATCACCGCCATCGTCGAGAATGACACGATCAAGCTGCCGATTCACGTGCCCGACGGGACGAGCGTGGAAATTTTATTGCCCGGAGCGGAGGTGGCGTCGCCGGAGACCAAGCCGCCGCCGAGTGCGAAGTCACCCGCCTTTGCGTGGATGTTGCGGCACGCGGGCAGTGTCAAAACTTTGCCCCCCGATTTTGCGGAGAACCACGACGACTACCGGACGGGTCGCAAACCGCGATGAAGCGATTGTTTGCTGATACGCACTTTTATCTCGCGGTCTTGAACGAACGGGATTCGGCACACCCGCGGGCGATGGAGTACATTGCCCATGCCGAGGTGGATGAACTGGTGACGACTGCGTGGGTCTTGCTGGAAATGGCGGATGGGATGAGGCGCCCAGGTGAACGAGAGCGTTGCGCGGTCTTTGTCCAGGACCTGCGAAACGACACGCACACTCGATTGGTGGAAGCCGACGCAGTTTTGTTCTGGCGCGGCTTTGAGCTATATCGCTCCCGAAAGGACAAAGACTGGTCGCTGACCGATTGCGTTTCCTTCGTCGTAATGAACGAGGAGGGAATCAAGGAAGCATTGACGGGAGACCATCACTTCGAGCAGGCGGGTTTCACGGCACTGCTGAAGTAGAAACTGAGTCACGCCAGCGGTTCATGAAAGACGCTGGCAAAAAGATCTTGGTGCAACTTCCCCGTGCTCAGATTGCATCCATGTCCTCGCCGCTGAGGTTGGCGAAGAGCCAGGCCCGCGCGGCGGTCCAATCGCGCGCCACGGTGTTGGACGTGAATCTTCAGAACCTCGGTCTCTCATGGCTTGCTATTTTCCTTCGTTCTGCATAAAACCGGCGGCGTGCCTGCCGCTGTTCGTGATGCGATCACCCGCGATGGCGCCTTCATCTCCACCCGCTGGACCATGGTGCTCGATGCGGCGGCATCCCAAACTCCGGGCGACCAGGCGCATAGTGCTCTCTCAGAACTGTGCCGCATCTACTGGCGACCGATCTTTTTTTTCCTGCGTCGGCAGGGTCACAGCCCGCATGACGCGCAGGATCTGACGCAGGGATTTTTTGCGCACCTGATCGAGTCCCGCGCGTATGCGCGGGCGGATCGCGAGAAGGGGCGGTTCCGCTCGTTCCTGCTCGGCGCGCTGAAGCATTTCGTGGCGCATGCTCGCGCGCATGAGCGGACGCAGAAGCGCGGGGGCGGTATGATTTTCGCGCAGCTCGACGACGCTGCGGTCGCGGAAGCGGAGACGCACGCGGCGAACTGGCACACCTGGAGCGCGGAACACATTTACGAGCGGGAGTGGGCGGAGTCACTGCTGCGGCGTTCGCTCGACCGGCTGGCGGAGGAGTCCGCGCTGGCGGGGAAAGAGGAGCTGTTCGAGCGGCTGAGTTCGCACCTCGCCGTGACGAACGAGGCGGCCGTGCCGTACGACGAATTGGCGGTGCGGCTCGGCCGGCCGGTCGCAACCTTGCGTAGCGATGTCGCGCGGCTCCGGTCCCGCTATCGCGTGCTGCTGCGCGAGGAAGTACGCGGCACCGTCGCGGATGCGTCGGAGGTGGATGGCGAGCTGCGGTATCTCTGCGAGACATTGGCAGCGGCTTAGCGGGTGACATGCTGCCGCTCGCACCTAACGCAGATGTTTGTCCGACGTGCGGGACGTCGAGTTCCGCCGGCTACTCGCCGGGGCTTCGTCGTTGCATGGTTTGCCTGCTGAGCGTCGGGTTCGACGGCAGCGACGGAGAAGCGGAACCGAAGTTCACAAATGATGACCGGTTTGGCGTTTACCGGATCGACCGGCGCGAGGACGGGACGCTATGGGAGCTCGGTCGGGGCGCGATGGGCGTGACGTATCGCGCGCTCGACACGTCACTGCGGCGGCCGGTGGCGTTGAAGCTGATCGATGGGGAATGGGCGAAGCGGGGCGCGGAGGCGCGGGAACGCTTCATGCGCGAGGCGCGGATGGCGGCGGCATTGCGGCATCCAAACGTGGCGACGGTCCACCATTTTGGCGTGCGCGAGGAGAACGGCCAGTGCTTCTGCGCGATGGAATTGGTCGAAGGGGAAACGCTGGAGGCGCGGGTGCGACGGACGGGGCCGCTCGATGCGCTGACCGTCGTCGAGATCGCGCTGCAGGTGACGAGCGCGCTGGCGGCGGCGGCGAAGCAGGGACTGGTGCATCGCGATTTAAAGCCAGCGAATCTGATGATCCTTCGCGGCGAAGACGAGGAGGCCGCTCCTGGAAAGGTAGAGCAAGCTTCCAGCTTGCCCACCCGCTCCGCAGAGCGGCCTCAACGGGAGGCCGGGTTTGCAACCCGGCAATTTGCTGCGTGGCTTAAAAAGCCGCGCTCCTTTTCCCCTACGGCGGCGCAGCTCACGGTGAAGGTGATCGATTTCGGCGTGGCGAAGGCACTCTCGGAGAAGACCGACGTGATGGCGCTGACGCAGCACGGCTTCATCGGCACCCCGGCCTTCGCGAGCCCGGAGCAGTTCGACCACAGCCCGATCGATGTGCGCTCGGACATCTACTCGTTAGGCGCAACGCTTTGGTATCTCCTGACCGGCCAGATGCCTTTCCCGGGCGGAAGCGTCGAGCAGATTCGCGCGCGGCAGCAGGCGTTTGTTCCACCAGTGACGCAATTGAAAGCGGCGCGGGTGCCGCGTTGTCTCACTTCTACGGTCGTTTCGATGCTCGCGCTGCAATCGGCCGCCCGACCGGGCATTCGCGATCTCGCCGCGCGCTTGCAGCGTTGTCGCGCTGAACTTCTCGACCATTGGAGAACGGCGCGCCGGGTGGCGTTTGCCGCCGCGTTCGTCGTCGTCCCGGTGCTGACTGCAGCAATCCTGCTGTCGCAGCGCACTGACCGACCACGGCCGCTGACCGCGGTAACGACAATCATTCCCGACAAGAGCATCGCGGTGCTGCCATTCGAAAACCTGAGCGACAACGACGCCAACGCCTACTTCGCGGACGGGATTCAGGATCAGATTCTGACGACGCTCGCGAAAGTTGCCGATCTCAAGGTGATCAGCCGCACAAGTGTGATGCAGTTCCGCGAACCGCAGAAGCGGAACCTGCGCGAGATTGCGCAGCAATTAGGCGTGGCACACCTGCTCGAAGGCAGCGTGCAACGCGCGGCAAATCGTGTCCGTGTCTCGGCACAGCTGATCGATGCGCGCACGGATGCGCACATCTGGGCGGAACAGTACGAGAGCGACATGGCCGATGTGCTGTCAATCCAGAGCGACA
Organism: Chthoniobacterales bacterium; assembly: GCA_013695905.1. Classification (GTDB taxonomy): domain Bacteria; phylum Verrucomicrobiota; class Verrucomicrobiia; order Chthoniobacterales; family UBA10450; genus JACCTI01. The sequence continues at coordinate 1,544 of JACCZQ010000554.1, read as the reverse complement.
TCGCGCAGAAGATCGCAGGCCAACTAGAAGCAGCGCTCTCGGCTGACGAAGCGGCCGCTCTCCGAGTGAGGGACAGGCGAGATCCCGCCGCCTATGAGTTGTATTTGCAGGCGCAAGAGCTGCATCGGCACGGCGGCGCGGGCGGAGTGATGGGACGCAAGGCGCTGGCGGAAGTCGCGCTGCTCGAAGAAGCCGTCGCGCGGGATCCCACCTTTGTGCCGGCGTTGTGCATGCTCGCGCAGGCGAACCTGCAGGCATATTGGTTCAGCGAGGATCACACTCCCGAGCGGCTGGAGCGGGCGAGAAAGGCGCTGGAGGCGGCGGCCAGGTTGGAGGCCGATAGCGGCGAAGTCCATGTGACCCGCGGGCTCTTCCATTATTTGGGCGAACGGGCCTACGCAGCCGCACTGGCGGAGCTCGAGCTGGCTGCGAGCAAGATGCCGAATGACACCAGCGTCTTGTTCCATATCGCCGCAATTCAGCGCCGGGACGGACGCTGGGAGGAATCGATCGGCAACATGAAACGCGCGCTCGCCCTCGATCCCCGCAACGGGCAGTTCACCCTCGGGCTTTCCTGGACTTACCGGCGGCTCGGGCGCTACCCCGACGCCAGGAGGACCGTAGACGCTTTCCTGGCGTGGAAAAACGACGACCTTGGGTTTCAACTACTCCGCACCGAGATTGCGCTCGAAGAAAAAGGGGATCTCGCGCCGATGCGCGAATTGCTCGAACACGGCCTGCGGCCCGGAGCAGATCGCGATCTGGTTCTCACGTATCGGCTCTTGCTGGCGTATTTCGGGCGGGATTACCGGGCCGGTGAAAAAGTTCTCGCCGAGCACGGCCCGTGGGACATGACTCACGGTTTCAACACGCCGCGCGAATACCTCGAAGGGGTTTTCGCGCGCGCATTGGGCGAACCCGACCGCGCGGCCGCGGCGTTCTCTCGCGCCCGGCAACGGGCCGCAGCTGCGGTCGGTGCCAGGGCCGACGATGCCAAGGCGTTGATGGTGCTCGCGAAGATCGACGCAAAACTCGGCCGCCGCGACGAAGCCATCCGTGAGGCGGAGCGCGCGGTCGAAATGTTGCCGGTTTCACTCGATACCTACGATGGCCCTGTGATGCTGGTGCGGCTTGCGCAGGTTTGCGCCGAGGTGGGAGAGGTCGATCGAGCCATCGAAGTGCTGCAGGGTGCGACAGCACTGCCCGCCGGGCTCGGCTACGGGATCCTTCAGCTCGACGGAGAGTTCGATCGCCTCCGTCACGACGCGCGTTTTCAGAAAATCATCGCGTCGGCCGCTCCGGGGCAAAGTCGCTAAGCGTGCTCTCTTCTGCGCGACGGCAGCGAGAAGCGCCGTTCGGGGAGTCGGATTTCGGATCAAATTCCGAGCGCGAGAATTGTCTGCAACGCCGCCAACGTTTTCGGGAAGGAACGGGAAACAGCTCCGGCGACAGCTGCGCCAGCCGCAACCGACAAACCAAACCTCAATCAGAAAGAACACAGTCATGAAAGCTCCTCTCAAAACCATCAGCCTCACGGCCGTCAC
>JACCZQ010000553.1 GCA_013695905.1 Chthoniobacterales bacterium | reverse complement strand
GCATTGACACGAGCGAAAGCAATCCAGCCGGTCGGTTGCAAATGCACGTTCTCGCAGCCGTGGCGGAATTTGAGCGCAGTGTGATCCGTGAGCGCATCAACGCCGGCCTTGCTGCAGCCAAGGAACGCGGCGCGAAGCTCGGCCGTCCTCGCACACTCGATCAACATCGCGGCGCAGTGGCAAAGCTTTCGCGAAGCGGAATGTCGGGCCGCAAGATTGCGGCAGAGCTGGCGATCCCAGCCGGCTCGGTTTTCGCGCTGCTTCGGCGTGCTGACTGATAGAGCCGCGCCCCGCTTTTATTCCCGCTCGTCGGGAGGAGCCGGCGGGGGGGGGTGCGATCAGTTGGGAGGGGGGTCCGAATCGAAATGGGTATCGGTGCTCAGAAATTTTTCGGCAATAGAAACTCAGAAAAGGAGCGTCAACGTTATGAAAGAACATCAGCGACATTGGCGCGCATGTTCTTAGATTTGTTCTTACTCAGTCGAGATTACACCGATGCCGTATGGTATAAAACATTGATCCGCAATGTGTTGCGTTTGATACGGTGAGGGAGGGATTCGAACCCTCGGTAGCCTTTTGGACTACGACGCTTTAGCAAAGCGTTGCTTTCGACCACTCAGCCACCTCACCCTTTGGTTTGCGAGAATATGGGGTCGAGCGGATGCTCGTCAACCAGACGGCGCCGATTCCATCGCCGCACGCGACGACGCGACCGAAAATTTCCCGCCCATCCGTGATCTCCCAGGACGAAGCACTCCGCAGAATCCTCGCGCACGTGCAGCCGCTCTCTCCGCGGGCCGTCGAGCTGTGGCAGGCGGTGGGCAGTTTCGCAGCGGAGGATGTTTCCGCGCGGTTCGCCTCGCCGCCTTTCGATAACTCCGCCATGGATGGCTACGCGGTGGTGGCGAGCTTCTGCACACCGGGAGCGCGTCTCCGCATCGTCGGGGAGCAGCCGGCGGGGCTCGATCGCGGCCTGCGGATGGCTGCAGGTGAAGCCATTCGCATCCTGACCGGAGCACCACTTCCGGTCGGCGCCGACGCGGTGGTGATGCAGGAAGATGTGCGATCGGAGGAAACCGAAATCGTCATCAACGAGCGCGTCGAGGAAGGAGAATTCATCCGCAGACGCGGCGGCGATGTGGCCGAAGGCCAAAAGATCCTTTCCCGCGGTGAGAGAATCACTGCGCAAATCGCGGCGTTGCTGGCCGCGCAGGGATTCGCCGAAACAAACGTCGGCGGCGCAGCGCGCGCCACCATCATCTCCACCGGCGATGAACTCGCCCCCGCAGGTGCTGCACTGCAGCCGGGGCAAATTTACGACTCAAATAGCGTCCTGCTCCACGCTCTGCTCACCAACTGCCGCGCGCAAATCATCCGCGCCGAGCATTGCCCTGATCGCGCCGCCGAGATCGAAGCAGCCATTCGCCGGGCGCTCGACTCCTCCGACATCCTGATCCTCACTGGCGGTGTCTCCGTCGGCGCGCGTGATCTCGTGAAGCCGGCGCTCACCGCCGCCGGCGCCACGCTCGATCTTTGGCGAGTCGCCGTAAAACCGGGCAAGCCCTTCCTGTTCGGCCGGGCCGCGCAGTGCCTCATCTTCGGCCTTCCGGGGAACCCCGTATCCGCCTTCGTCACCTTTCAGCTCCTGGTCCGTCCAGCCCTCATGAAACTCATGGGCGCTGCCGAGCACCACCTGCTGCTCCCCGTTGTCACCGCCGCCATCGCCGACGCCGCCTCGAACCCCGGCGATCGCCCGCATTACCTCCGCGGCATCCTGCGCGACGGCATCTTCACCCTCGGCGGCCGCCAGGAATCGCACGCCCTCTTCGGCCTTAGCCGTGCCAACGCCCTCCTGCAGGTGCAGCCCCGCACCACCTTGGCCGCCGGAGCCAGCGCGTCAGTGTTGCTCCTGGATTAATCCCGAGCCCTGAGGTGGTTGACACCCTCCGCCTCGCTCCTAGCTTTCTCTGTTGAACACCGCGGTCCTCACAGCTCCCACTCCGGGAGCGCACTCCGAGCTTCGCGCCGACGCCGAGCGCTTGTCGCACATCATCATGGAGATGCAGCGCTGCTTCGTGTTGCACCTGTGTAAAGAACTCGCGCCGGGCAATGTTTCCTTCCCGCAGTTCTTCCTCCTCGCCGCCCTTGATCACAAGGAAGTCCTCACCATGAGCGCCATCGCGCAGAAAATGGGGCACACCACGGCGGCCGCCAGCGGGCTCGTCGCGCGGCTGGAAAATCTCGGATACGTCATGCGTTCGAGTGCACCGGAGGATCGGCGGAAAGTCATGGTCTGTATCACGCCGAAAGGCACCGCTCTCGTGCGCCGCATCCGGGAGGAAATGGTCGGCAATCTGATGAAGCTGATGTCGCACCTCAGCCCCGGCGAACAGAAGGCGTGGTTGCAGATCTACACAAAGATCTACACCTATTGCCAGAGCAAGTGACCTGCTGCGCTCGCGCCCCGCTCACCTGGGGCCGTTCAGCGTCTCGATAATGGAATGGCCGCATCCCACGTGTGGGAACAGCTCTCCACCTGCTGAATGAATAGTTGATAGACAAGCAGCATTCGTAGAACCACTTGCGACTTTTTAGCTCCTGCGGCACGCCGTTTGCATCTGTTCCGTAAACCTTCTGGACTAACCATCCTCACCAATTAATCTAGCAGCGCCTGCTGCTTCCCTGTCTCCCAATTTTTCTCAATGAGAAAGTCTTTCCGTTACGCCCTCTGCCTCGCACTCCTCGCGCCCATCGCCCCCCCGCCACTCCGCGCCGGCACCGCCACCTACGAAGTCCGCAGCACCACTTCCGCCGTCCCGCGTTTCACCCTCGAGCAGGCGATCCTCGCCGCCCTGCAGCGCAACCCCGATATCCAGCGCGCCCGGCAGGAGATCGAACGCACCAAAGGCCTGAACCTGGAAGTCCGGGCCGAAGCACTCCCGCGCGCCGATGCTACCGGTAACATCACCGAAGCCGACCGGCAGCTCGGCCGCTTCACCGGTGACGGCGGCGGCCGCGACTTCGGCGTCAGCAGCAACTACAATATTCAGATCCGCGCCTCGCAGGTGGTGTTCGCCGGCGGCCGGGTCGTGTCGCAGATCAGCTCCGCGCAATTCCAGCGCGATGCCAGCTACTACGCCTTCCGCGATACCATCGATCTCGTCATCGCCACCGTGAAGCAGCAGTTCTACCAGATTCTCCTGAACCGCGCCCTCATCGGCGTGCAGGAGGAATCCGTCAGCCTCCTGCAAAGCCAGCTGCAGGATCAGCAGAACCGTTTCGAAGCCGGGACCGTCCCGCGCTTCAACGTCCTCCAGGCGCAGGTCGCCCTCTCAAACCAGCAGCCGGAGCTCATCAGCGCCCGGAACAACTACCGCATCGCGCAGCTGCAGCTCGCCCGCACCATCGGCCTCGATTTCGATCCCGCACGCGGCACCGGTCCGCCGCTCGAGGCCGTCGGGCAGCTGCGGTTCGAACGCCGCCGCATGCCGCTCCCGCTGGCCATCGAAATCGCCAAAGAACGCCGCCCGTTCCTGAAAGCGCAGAAGGCGAACGTCCTTGCCAGCAATGCGCAGGTCGGCGTGGCGCGCTCCGGTTATTTCCCGCAGATCAACGCCACAGCCAGCACCGATTTCCGCAGCTCGCCGATCAGCAATAACATCAACGATGTGCGTTCCGGCTACGTTCTCGGCGCCTCCGGCAGCTGGGCGATTTGGGATTGGGGGCAGACCTACGGCCGCGTGAAACAAGCGCGCGCCATTCTCGAGCAGGCGAAGATCAATCTCGACGACGCCGGCCGCCTCGTGGAGCTGGAGGTGCAGCAGGCATACTCAAACATGGTGCAGGCCGCCGAGTTAATCCGCAGCCAGGAGCAAACCGTCGAGCAGGCGCAGGAGGCGCTCCGTCTCAGCAGCGCGCGTCTCGGCGCCGGAGCCGGCACGCAGCTGGAGGTGCTGAACTCCCGCGTCGAAGTCACCCGCGCGCAATCCATTTCGCTGCAGGCGCTCTTCACCTACAACGCCGCCGTGGCTGAGTTCGATCGCGTGACGGCGACGGAGTTTACTTTCTCCAACGCGCTCGATGAGCCGCGGACGCGGAACCGCGCCCGCACCGAGGCGCGGTCGACGCCAGCGCCCAAGCCAACGCCGCTCCCGCTCAACGGAGCAGGTAATCGCCCGCCGCCGCCGGTGCGTTAACGCCCCTGTGTCGCCTCCCGTCGAGCAATTCCCGGCGCTGCAGGAGCTGCCGGGAATCCGGCACTGCTTTATCGGGCGCGTCGCCGGCATCGATGCGCAGCATGATAAAGCCGAAGCGCTGCGCCGCCTCGATGGTGTTCATCGCGCGGCGCGGCAGGAGCTCGGCCTCAGGGGATTGCCATTCATCACGGCGGAGCAGGTGCACGGCAGCGACATCGCGGTCGTGCGGCCGCCGATCACCGGCGACCATCAGTTTGCCGGCTGCGATGGATTAGCGACAGATCAGCCGAACGTCGCGCTCGGTATTTACGTCGCCGATTGCGGAGCAGTCTTCATCATTGATCCAGTGAAGCGCGCCATTGCACTGGTTCATTCCGGAAAAAAGGGGACAGAGCAGAACATCACCGGCCAGGCGATTGATCTCCTGCAGGAGCAGTTCGGCTCCGAGCCGAAAGACCTCATCGTGCAGCTAAGTCCCTGCATTCGCCCGCCGCATTACGAGATCGACTTTGCTGCCGAAATCATCCGGCAGAGCCGCGACCAAGGAGTCAC
>JACCZQ010000552.1 GCA_013695905.1 Chthoniobacterales bacterium | reverse complement strand
CCTACGGGTTCAGCAATTTGCTCACGCCGCTGCTCGTGCGTGGCGTGCCGTTGGTGATGACCCGCGACCGGAAGCCGCGGGCAGTGCTCGGTGATTTGGCGCGCACGGGTGCGACGGTGTTTCCGGGTATGCCGGTGTTTTATCAGGCGTTCTGCGAATTGGATGATGTGCCGGAGTTGCCGCAGCTGCGGATTTGTATTTCAGCAGGTGCGCCGCTTTCACTGCCGGTGGCGCAGAAATTCCGGGAGCGGTTTGGCCACGCGATTCACTCTTTTTACGGCTCTTCGGAATGCGGCGGGATTTGCTACGACCGCGACGCGGCGCTGCAGGAACAAGGCTTCGTCGGCACGCGGATGGAGGGTGTGGAAGTGGAATTGCTGGACCCGGAGGCGCCGGCGAGTCGCATCCGCGTCCGCTCGCGGGCAGCGGGTGACGGCTATTTCCCGCAGCCCGATGAGGAGAAACTCGGCGGCGGCTCCTTCGCGCCCGACGACCTTGTGTCGCGGGACGCCACTGGCGGGTTCCGGATCGTGGGTCGCGTCTCGGATGTCATCAATGTCGCCGGCAAGAAGGTGAACCCCGCCGAAGTAGAGGCCGTTCTCCTCGCCTTCCCCGGCGTGCGCGAGGCGGTGGTCTTCGGCCGCGCCTCCGCCTTGCGCAACGAAGAAGTCGCCGCCTGCCTTGTCGCCGACGGATCGGTCGTCGAGCAGGAGCTGCTCGAGTCCTGCCGCCAACGCCTGAGCGGCTGGCAAGTCCCCAAACGCATCTTCTTTGTCAGTGAGCTGCCGGTAAACGAGCGCGGAAAACTCAGTCGCCGCGTCCTGGCGGAGCGATTCGCCGACGAAGGGTTGCGCATCACGCGCTCGTGAGATATCCATCTCTCACAGATGAAAACCGCCACCATCGCCGACCTGCGCAATCATTTCCCACGCGTTTTCCGCTGGATCGAAGAAGGCGAGCAGGTGGAGCTCACCAAGCGCGGACGCGTTGTGGCGCGGCTGGTTCCGCCGCCAAAGGAAGAACCTCGGGAATTCAAGATGCCGGATTTCAAAGCGATGCGGCGGGAGATATTCGGCGATAATCCGCCCGTCTTCACTCCTGAAGATTCCGCCTTTATCCATGACCGCGGCGATCGATGAAGTATTACGCGGATTCCACATTCCTCACGCCGTTGTTTCTGGAGGAGAGCGGCACCCGCCAGGCTGAATCGATTGTGCAGACGCTGGAGGCTCCGCTGCCTCTGATCCCTCTCACCTTGCTTGAGCTGCGGAATGCATTTAACGCCGGCATCGCGCGCGGACGAATCACCGCAGCCGACCGCGACGCGCTCTGGCGCCAGGTCGATGCGCAAATCCGCTCCGGCGCGTTCGCCGAAGTTTCGCTGCCAACTGCCGAGCTGCACCGGAAGGCACTGGAGCTGAGCGACCGCTACACGCCGCAGCTCGCCACCCGCAGCCTGGAATTGCTCCACGTCGCCGCTGCGCTCCTCCTCGAGGCGAAGGTATTCTTCAGCTTCGATGCCCGCCAGCGCGCCGCCGCAGCCGGCGAAGGTTTGAAGGTAAAGCCGTGACTCTGCGGAACGAGGCACCCGCTGCACTGCCTCTATGCGAATCAGTTGTGAAAACCAAAACACCACTATGCGAAACATTCTTTTCTCGACCGTCGGAGCCATCATGATCCTGGCCTTCTTCAGCAGCTGCACCACCACAGTGAAGGCCCCGAGCGGCCGGACCACTTCGGTGGGCGTCCGGACTCACTAGCTTCGGCACGGGTCTCAAGGCCGGTCTGCCGATGGGGGCAGACCGGCACCTCCACGCGAGGGAACCGGGAGAGTACAGATACTAGAAAATGCTTTCCAATTCCTGAGAAGCGGGCATTGCTAGGAGCAGCATAGGCGCGCGGCCCGATCCATTCGGCTGCCCCGCCGCGCGTTTTGTTAATTTGTGAACGCCACCCCCTCTGCGCATCCATCGACTGAGCAGGGTGGCCGGGTGCTGGTTCTCGCGCCGGATGAGAACCTCACGGCCGGCATCCGCGCGGCCTTACAGGAAGCTGCCCCGGCCGCGCAGGTCGACGTCGCCCACAGCCTGGAGGAGGCGCAGCGCCTCGTCATCCATCAACACCCGGACCTCTTCGTCCTGGACGTTGATGCCTCCTACGATCTCGGGCAGGAATTTCTCTACGATCTCCGCACCAGCCATCCGAACGCGCGCGCCATCGTTCTGACGGCAGTGCACCTCGCCTCTCACCGCGAACAGGCGGCAGGTCTCGGCGCGATTCACTTTCTCGAAAAACCTTTCCCGCATGGCGATTTCGTCACGCTCGTGGAGGCGCTGCTCCAGCCCGGTGGTGAGCAGGAGGGGGAGAAATTTCAAGGCACGCTCAGCGATCTGCACATCGCCGACATCATCCAGCTGAAGTGCATGAGCGGCACCACCTCCGTGCTGGAATTCACCGGTCCGCGGGGGGGTAAGGCGCGAGTCTTCTTCGAGCAAGGGCAGGTGCGGCATGCCGTCGCGCCCGGGAAAGAAGGCGTCGCTGCTTTCAACGAGATCGTGAACTGGAAAGGCGGCATGATCTCCGAAGTGTCCGGAGCCGGTCAGAGCCCGCGCACGATTGATCTCGATTGGCAGATCCTGCTCATGGAAGCGGTGCGGAAGATCGACGAAACGCAGAGCGAGGATGCTGCGGCGGCCGCCGCCGCCGCGACCCGGAATACGCCGGCGCCGCGGCGCGTGCTCGTGATCGACGACAGCGTGATGCTCCTGAATTTCGTGCACGAGATCCTGACGGAGGCGAACTACTCCGTCACCGCAGTGGCGACCGCCGAGGAAGGTCTGGCCGCGGCCGCCGCCGCGCCGCCGGAGTTGATCCTGCTCGACTACGTTCTCCCCGACATGAAAGGCGACGAAGTTCTCCGCCGCCTCCTGGAGAATCCCGCCACCGCGAATGTGCGGGCCGTGTATATTTCCGGCTTCGGGACCGATCTGCCCTCGGACCCGAACCAGAACCCAAACGTGATCGGCTCGCTGAACAAACCTTTCACGTCCGAACTCTTGCTCCAAACCGTCGCCACGCACATGCCTAACGAATCCACCGAAACTCAGCCAGCGCAGATGGGAACCGGGCACGCGTCGGTGGAGGGCGGCTGGGCGCCGGAGGACAATCCGGACGCTGCTCCCGCGGACGCCTGGGACGGAGCACCTGTCACCGCATTGCCATCGGCTGACGCTGGCCCTCCGGGCGCCTTTGCCGAGACCCCGGCCCCCGCAGAAGTGGAGAACATTGACGCGGCCGCCGGCGGCAGTAATGAAGCGTGGTGGAACGCCCCGCCCCCGCCCGCGACATGGCCGGAGCCGGAAGCGCAAAATACCGGCAGTGGATGGGAAACGCCAGAGGAGCAGGGAGCCTCCGACGCACCGGCAGAAGCCGTGAAAGTGCCGGAA
>JACCZQ010000517.1 GCA_013695905.1 Chthoniobacterales bacterium | reverse complement strand
TTTACATCGCCGAGGCGACGATCGGCGGCGAGCTGCACGAGCGGAGCGGGACGCTTTGCAAGTTCACCGAGTTTCAGCAGGCGCTGCACGACGCGCTCGCAGGATGGCAGAACCGCCACCTGGATCTCGAAACGGAGGAGTTCCGGCGGCTGCCGTCCACCGGTGAAAACATCGTGCAGATCCTTTGGGAGAAGTTGGACCCGCTCCTCTGGAATCGGCTGGAGCGTCTCCGCCTTTGGGAGACGACGAACAACCGCTTTACGCTCCGCCGGGCTGCCGCCGGTTGAGGCGCGAATTCTGCTCCGCAACGGGGATGCGCATTCTCCTCCTCGCCATGCTCCTCCTGCAGAGCGTCGCCTTCGTAGCGGCAGGAAAGCTGGCCCCGCTCTCCGCGAAAGACATCAGCCTTATGCTCCGCAGCGGCTACTCGCTCGCTGAGACGGAGAAGGAGACACGGGCCCGCCGCTTCTCGGACAACATCGATGCCGCCGCAGAAAAGGCGCTGCTTGAAGCAGGGGCGACACCCGCGTTTCTCGCGGCGCTGAAGAACGGCGCCTACGCGATTCCCGCGACTGAGATCGCCGCACTCGAAGAAGCAGCCGCCGCGCGCAGCCTGCGTCAGACACAACAAGCTGAGCAGGCGAAGCAGTTCAACACCCTCTACCAGCACCAGCAGGAACAGGCCCGCGCTGCTGCCGCGAAATCCGGGACCATTGCCCCGAACACACCGCACGTCATCGCGCGCGAGCTGCGCGGCTCCCTCGTCACTTCGAAGAATGGATTGCTCAGCACCTACGCCGACCAGCCGCTCGAGAAGAAGAAGCTCATCGCCCTCTACTTCAGCGCGAAATGGTGCGGCCCGTGCCGCAAGTTCACGCCGCAGCTGGTCGATTACTACCGACGCGTTGCTCCGACGCGGCCGGAATTTGAGATCGTCTTCGTGAGCGTCGACCGCTCGGCGCCAGCCATGGAAGCATACATGCGTGACTTCCAGATGCCGTGGCCGGCGATCAGCTACGAGAAGACTGTGACCCATCCCACGATCATGAAGTACGCGGGCTCCGGCATTCCTTGTCTGGTGATCGTCGATGCGCAGGGGAAGGTGGTCTCCGACAGTTACGACGGGAAGACCTATCGCGGCCCGGACCAAGTCCTCGCGGACCTCGATCAGATGTTCGCCAGCAGCACGCCAGGGCCGGTGGCGAAACGCTGAGCGCCAGCGTCACTTCACTTCTGCAACGTTCGCGCACGAAAAGCGCGCTGGATGAACAGGATTATGGCAGCAGTCGTGCATCCCATCAGCACGGCCGACCAGCCCAAGCCGATGAAGAGCATCCACGCGGTGCCAACTCCTGAGTCGCGGCTGTCGTGGTAGCGCATCGCGGTGCAGAGCGTCGTCGTCACCGCATAGACGCCGACCAGTCCGCGAGAAACGTGCGGCCAAGCAGCCACCACTTCGCCCGGTTCATCCAGCTAAACGGCAGGAACGACAGCACCGCACCACCGCACGGCAGAAACCAGCCTATCAGCTCAAGCCGCTGATTGCCTGCCACAGGCGGCGGTTCGTTCCCGGCGGCGAGCGCCCCCGCCACACCCCACAGGAGCAGCCAGAGAATTTCCGGCCCGAGGGAGAGTCGCACCCGATCATTCATGAGCAGCTGGCAATCCAAAGTCTCACGATGATGGCGCGAGCGCGGCGAGCTGCTCCAGCTCTTCCCACCGGGCGTAGAGCTGGGCCACGCGTTGACGGGCGCCGGCCAATTCCGCAGTGATCGCCTCCAACTCCTCTTTCGGCTTCAGGTAGGCGTCGGGCGCGGCGAACGCTTCTTCCATTTTCACCACGAGATTCTCTGCTTCGAGGATCGTCGCTTCGATGGTCTCCAGCTCGCGCGCTTCCTTCCACTTCAATTTCCGTCCCTTCACTTCAGGAGCAGGTGCAGCAGGTGGCGCTTTCGCTGCGGTCGGCGCTGGCGCAGCAGCCGGGTCGAAGGGCACCCGTTTCTCAAGATAACGGTCGTAATTCCCGACGTGGTAATCCACTCTTTCGCCGCCTTCGAAGGCGAGGATTCCGGTGCAGACCCGATTCAAAAAATAGCGGTCGTGACTCACCGCGATCACGCAGCCGCCGAACGCCACCAGCGCTTCCTCGAGCAGGCGCAGCGTGCCGAGGTCGAGGTCGTTTGTCGGCTCATCGAGCATCAGAACATTGCCGCCGCGTTTCAGGATTTTCGCGAGCAGCACACGACTGCGCTCGCCGCCGCTGAGCTGCGCGATCTTGGTGTTGATCCGATCCTCGGTGAAGAGGAACCGTCGTAGATACGAGCGCAGGGAGATGCTCTCCTCGCCGAGCCGCACGGCCTCGGTCTCGTCGCTCACTTCGTCCCAGACCGTCTTCTCTTCATCGAGGAGCATGCGGTTTTGATCGATGTAATTGATCTCCGTCCGCGTGCCGAGCGCAACCGTGCCGCGGCTCGGCTCCAGCTGGC
>JACCZQ010000513.1 GCA_013695905.1 Chthoniobacterales bacterium | reverse complement strand
CCGGAGGATAGGGCGCAAACGCGGGCCGAGGTGCGCGATCGCGTCTTCCGGATCCGCGGGATTCATCTGTGAATAGAGCGCGGAGATTTTCACGGAGAGATTCACCACCGGGAACAGCTCAGCGTTTGTCCCGAGCGGATCGGTCCAGCCCTGCGTCTCTTTCGCCAGCGTCTCGAGTAGCTCACGCGCGCGGCTGACATATTCCTCCGCCTCCTCCTCGCTCACCACCGCCTCGCCCAGCAGATCCACGGTAAAGCCGATGCGGTTCTTCCGCCCCTTCCGCAGCGTCTTGAGCGCGTCCTCCGGATTCCGCCCGGAGATAAACTGCCGCGCCATGCCCGAGACATTCCAGCGCAGGAACCACGCGGAGAACCACGGCGCGATCTTCGCCACGCGCACGCCGGTATGGAGCAGCGGCGCGAAGTTGTTGCTGATGGTGGCGAAGTATTCGTCGAGGTGCCGCACGATCTCGCCGGAGCTGCGGAGCGACGCCAGCACATCGACGAAGCGGAACATCTGCACCTTGAAGTGCTCATCCTTCATCGAGAGCGCCATCATCCGCTGGTAGAAGCCAGCCTTGCTGAAAATCGATTCCGGGTGCCGATCGACGAGCCGGAAGATTTCCAGGCCGCGTTGTTCCGTTTCCGCCTGCAGCGCACTCATGGCGGCGACGATAGCGCAAGGAACTTAAACCGCCAATGAACGCGAATGACTGGGAACGCGAATCGAGGCGTGATGATGCAGGGCCGGAGTTCGCGTGCGGGCAAAGGGCGTTTTCCCCGCGACAAGCGCGCGCCTCATGGCACTAAGTTAGGGCCGCCGCGCGGCGCCAGGTGATTCCAACGACCCCGCAGAGCGCTGAGGCAAGACTGACTGGACCCGATCTGAATAGACTGGCTGACGGGGCGCACGGGCTGGCACCGGCTTCAAAGGGACACCGTCAAACTCTGTTCATCAGGGATGCCTCTACTAAGACCTATCCCAAAACCTGTCATTCTGAACGAAGTGAAGAATCTCTGACTATTCTTCGTTCGGACCGGAGGGGAAATAGTCAGAGATGTTTCGCTGCGCTCAACATGACAGGTTCGGAAATAGGGTTTCGGGATAGGTTCTATTCTTTCGTTCCCATTGACGGCTTCACCGCCAGGCCTTCGGCGCGCGCCACCTTGCATTGGCGGGTGTCTGTAGAAAGGAACAGGCGGGCTTTGCAAAGCAGCGCGGCAGCGACGTGCATCAGGTCGAGCGAGCGAGCGAGGATGGCCGGAGTGTGGCTGTCCGAAAGCTCGCAGGCCTTCGCGTAAATCGCCGCCTGGCTCACTTGCACCGCGCGGAAAAATCCCGCCGCGATCTGCCGCTCGATGTCGGCCATCACCGCGTCGCGCTCCGTCTCCCCAATCTCCCCGCGCGCAATCGCCATGTTCAGCGCGTTGCGGATTTCCAGCAGAGAGAGCGGAGAGAGGAACACAGGAACCGGTGCGCGCTTGATCTCCCGTCGCGCCATGCCGGAAAAGGATTCCGTCGGACGATAAAGCGAAACGACAAAGCCGGAATCCGCGTAGGTCAAAACCGGTATCCTTCCCGCTCGGCCTCCACGGCATCACCGGGATACGTGCGGTCACCAAAAATCTCCCGCGAAATGGCCTTAAAGTCCGGGGCCGAGGGCTTTTTCCGCGTCGGGGCGGGCTCCGGGATCAGACGCGCCACGATCCTCCGTCGCATCGTTACGGCCACCGATTCGCCGTCCGCAATCCACGCCATCACGCGCGGAAAATTCTGTCTGATGTCTCTCACACTCGCCGTTTTCATTGGTTCACGGAAATGTTTCACGAATGTCTGCCGGGGTCAACGCCGATCGAAGCAGTGAACGAGGCGCGGCTCGAAGGTTCGGGTCCGGCACATTCCGGCTGCCTGCCACCGGCCAAGGTGGAAGCTTGGGCTGCGTTTGATTCGGCGCACGCCGCGGGTGATCAACCTCTTCAGGGTTGCCGACGCATTCGTGGATTCCCAGCCCGCTCCACACCGTTTCCGCCTGCAGAGGACTCATGGCGGCGACGATACCGAGAGTTCGCGAGCGGGCAAAGCCCATCAGCTGCTGCTGGTAAATCGGGCGATGAAAACGGTCCCGTCAGCCTCTTTTCACGAAGCCGCTCCAGCGAAAAACAACAAAAGTGACAAAATTGTTACTAAATGGGTTGACACCCTTTTACGGGCCTGAGAAAACCGAGTCCGAAAACGTCGAAAACCTCCACAAACTACAGAAGCCTAACTATTTATGTCTCCACAGAATAAACTCACCCTTCCCCCGCGCTTGAACGCCCGTGTCGTCGCCTACGCCAGTCTGGCAGGTGCCACACTCCTTGTTCCGGCTGTCGCGAAAGCCGACATCATCTTCAGCGGCCCCGTCAATCTCACCATTCCTACCTCCACGAACGGCCTCTATCTCAACGTCGTCACTGGGCAGAACAATCTGCCTGCTCCTGGAGGCCCTGGCAGCAGCGTTCCCGGATGGGACATCAATCCTTGGAGCAGCACCACGCTAAACCTTTTCAACCCGACGGCTCCGGCGGGTGGCGTTTACCAGGGCTCTGCTGGAAACTTCAATCTTGCGGTCGGGACCCTGGTCAGCGCGGCGGGGCCGTTTAGCAGTGGTTTGTTTTCCAATTCGCCAAACTTTAACAGCAGCAACAATTATATCGGCTTCCGCTTCCAGAATGA
>JACCZQ010000512.1 GCA_013695905.1 Chthoniobacterales bacterium | reverse complement strand
CCTCCGACAAGACCGGCGGCGTCGTAGCACCGAGTTTCGACATCAGCGGCTTGTCGCGGGCGTTCGGTCCGGTCGGCGGCGATATCGCGAACTTCGCCGCCGGCACCTTCGATCCGCCCGACATCTTCAAAGACGTGAAGCTGCTCGGCGGCATCGATCTGGGCAGCATCATCAACAAGGTGGTGAACGCCACCCCGGATGTCGCGGGTGGAAAAATCCCGCAGCTCAACACCATCCGCACGACCGCGAACATCAACGGCGGGCCGCGCGAGGTGTTCCTCACGCATTATCGTTGGGACGTCGATCAGTCGCTGCTCCTCAATACCGGCATGTTCGTGCCGAAGGCGGGCGCGGCGTTCTTTCTCGAGACGAAACTGCTGACGCCGCTCGATGGCACGCCACCCGATTTCGCGGTGCACGGGGAGCTGAGCCGCTTCGGAGTAAAACTGCTCCCGGACCCGATGCCGCCGCTGGTGCAGCTGAATTTCAAGTCGGTGCACTTCGATGCCGGCACGAGCAAGAAAGTCGATTTCGCGATCGTCTTCGAGAACTTCGAGTTCCTGGGGCAGCTCTCGTTTGTGAACAAGCTGCGGGAGTTCATCCCGATGGATGGCTTCGACGATCCGCCCTATCTCAAGCTCATCCTGCCGCCCGATCCGCGCCCGGGAGTGAACGTCGGCTTCACGCTCGGCATTCCGTCGATCGGTATCGGCATTTTCACGCTGCAGAACATCAGTTTCGCAGCGGGATTCTACCTGCCGTTCATCAACGATCCGGCCAATCTGCGGCTGGCTTTTTGCGAGCGGCACCAGCCGTTTATCCTGACGGTGTCGCTCTTCGGCGGCGGCGGATTTTTCGCCATGGACATCGGCACGGACGGCGTGCGGCAGATCGAGGCAGCGCTGGAGTTTGGCGCCGCGGTCGCGCTGAACCTCGGAGTAGCGAAGGGCTCCGCGTCGATCATGGGCGGCGTTTATTATCAGAAGGCGGGCTCAGAGTTCGTCATCTCCGCCTATTTCCGCGCGGCGGGTTCGCTCTCGGTGCTCGGCATCATTACGGTGTCGCTCGAGTTTTATCTGGCGCTGACCTACGCCTCCAAAGGGGCGGCGTCACACGGCGGCAAGCTCTGGGGGCAGGCCTCGGTGACGGTGAAGGTGAAGATCGCGTTCTTCAGCGCGAGCGTGAGCATCAGCATCGAGCGGGAGTTTGCGGGGAGCGACCCGACGTTTCTGCAGACGGTGGCGCCAGGGGATTGGACGGATTACTGCGATGCGTTCGCGGATTACCCGGTCTAACGAATGGAAAAGCACACCGTCATCTTCACCGCCCTGCCGAATGGACGCGCGGCCGACGGCGCGCTGCGGCTCTCGGTGCACATCGCGCCGCGCTTGTGGAGCAGTGACGCAACGATCGAAAAACTGAAGCTCTCGCAGTTTCCGGATTTCGTCGATTGGACGGCGAAAGTGGCGGCGGCGACGTGGAAGGTGTCGTTCGCGGGCGGGCCGACGCTCGAGGCAACGGTGGAAAGCGCGGCGCCACGGGCGGATCTCTGGAGTGCGCTCTTCCGGCCGGAGACGGACGTGACTCCCTACCGCTTCGATGATTATCGCGGGGCGGAGATCGTCACGTTTTCAAGTGCGGAGATTCACGATTTTCTGTCGGGCGTTTATGCGCGCGCGGCGAGCGATCCGCCTTACGGAGCGGGTCGCGATTTGCCGGCGATCGAACTGCTCGCGCGCGATCCGAACATCGGCGGAATCGCGCGTCCGACCACGCCGGAGACACCGCCGGATCCTCCCCGACGTCCGCCGCCGGTGGATCTCGGCGGCAAGCTCCCGCAGCCGGAGCCAACGCCGTCGCCCGGTGGGGGTGGGCCGGGATGCGGGTGCGGTTGTCTGCTGTTGCCGCTCGCGCTGCTGGCGCGGCTATGCCCGCGGCTGCAGGCGATTTTCGATCGCCTCTTCGGAGGCGGCGCGCCTCCGAGCCGTCCCGATGAAGGACCGGCCTATCCATCAGTACCGATTCCTGCCTCACCACCTGCAGCGCCGCCCAACGCAGTGAGCAGTCCGCCACCGCCACCTGCTCCGCCGCCGGTCCCGGTCTCACCCGCCCGGCAGGCCTTCGAGAAACTCAGCGCGTTCACCACCCCGCCGAGCCTGGTGGCGGAGCCGTTGCCGACTGTGCTCGCGCTGCAGCAGCAATATGATTTTCACCAGATGATCGCCGCGCTCGGCGATTACCCGAAGCTGCTGCGGATGTTCGGCCTCGTCGTCGATCTCCGCGTCGAGCTGAACGGAGCTGCACCTGCTGGTGAGGGGCGGGTGCAGGTGGAGCCTGAGATTGCGTTATCGGTGATGGGGACGGAGATCAAACCGCGCACTCACTACACGCTCACCGCCGACAGCTTCATCGCGCGGCCGCGGCCGACGAATCCCGAAATTAAGAACGGTCTGCTGCGGCTCCACGACAGCAGTCTCTTCCGCGTCATCCAGGTGGATGTGGTGGGTGGCGGGACGAAGGTGCAGAACGCCGCCACAAATCTTGTCGCGTTCCAGCGGAAGGAAGACCGCTCGCCGAATATGCCGGATAACAGCGGATTGCCCGCGCTCCGCACCGCCGGCATCTCGGTGGTACGGCAGAATTTGCCGGAGGAACTGCGGAGCCAGTTCCGCCGCTCGCACGCGCTGCAGCAGTTTGTCGCGCTGGCCGATCTCGCTCCGCAGCCGGTCGATCCGCCGGGGGCGGAGCCCGCGTTGCCTTCGACGGATGAGGTCTTCGCGGAGGATCTGGTGCGCGGCTACCGCATCGATGTCTGGGACGCGAAGTCCGGCGCGTGGCACTCGCTCTGTCGCCGCATCGGGACGTATGAATTTCTCGACGCTCCCGCCGCGCCCGGCGGCAGCGTGTTGCTCACCGAGGAAGACGAAGGCTTCGTGCAATTCAGCGCGGCCGAGCCGATCAAAAAACGTGCGAAACGGCAGCTGCGGACTTCCGATGCGTTGTTCGCGTGGGACGGGTGGAGCCTGGTCGCGCCGCGGCCCGGTCAGGTGATCATGCCGAACGAGCCGCCGGACGCGCCGGAGGATGTGAAGCTGGCGAAGCCGAAGAACAGCGCCGTCACGAATTTCAAGCTGGAGACGGAATTCCGCGCCAAGCCGGGATCGCTGCCGCGGCTGCGATTTGACTATCGCTACCGAATACGCGCGCGGGTTTGCGATCTCGCCGGGAACAGCGTCTTCGGGCCGGACGATCCGCAATTTGCCGCCGACGTCCCGGAGCAAACGCCGGAGTTCCCCTGCGCGCGTTACGAGCCGGTGGCGCCGCCGCCGTTGATGCTGCGGAAGAATGTGGTGGAAGGGGAATCGGTCGAGCACCTGGTGGTGCGCACGCCGCCGCTGGACGGCTCCGACACGACGGAACGGCACGTGGTGCCGCCGAAAATTTCGCAACTCATGGCGGAGCAGCACGGGAAATTCGACGGGGTGAAGATCGATAGCACGCCCGCGGCCTACGCGCTCGCCGGACGTGAAGCCGGCGCGTTGAACGACGGCGCGACCGAGGTGAAGAAGGACATCTGGGTGCAACCCGCGCCGCAATTCACCATGAAGTATCTGCCGGACCCGTCGTCGCGCGGAGCGGCGTTGCTCGGACTGCCGGGGGCGGGCGCGGCGGCGCCGCAGCGGGTTCCTTTCGATGGCGGCTGGCCCGATCCGCTGCCGTTCCGGCTCCGGCTGGTCGGCATTCCGAAAGGCGCCGCGCCTGCTGCCCCTCTCTGGGATAACGCCACCCGCGTCCTGACGGTGGAGCTGCCGGAAGCGGAGAAAGCACTCGTGAGGCTGAATTCCGTCCTCGATGCCGCAGACTTGGAGCAGCAGGGCGTGTGGCAATGGACACAGGCGCAAACGCCGGCGGCCGCGCTCGCGACGGTGCAGGCGGACACACTGGCAGGACGCAGCTGGCTGCAGTTGCCGTGGCGCGATCTGACGCTGGTGCATGCGGTGCTGCAGCCGCTGGAGCCGCCGCAGGCGAATGTCGATACGCCAGCTGATCGCACGCTCGGGAAGACATTCGCGACCATCAAGGGCACCGTCGTGGCCCACGCGGCGAGCACCGGAAAGGTGGATCTGCTCGGCGCCTGGGTGGATCCGATCGACGATCCGGCGCTGCCGGCGCCCACCACGCGCGAGCAGACGACGCCGCTCTGCGAGGTGATGATCGAGGAGGAGCAGAACGTGACGCCGATCCGCGACAGCGTGGAGAACAAGCTGCCGAATCACAATTTCGGCGACACGAAGTTCCACGAGGTGCGCTACACGCCGATCGCGACGACGCGTTTCCGCGAGTATTTCCCGCCGCCTGATCGCGATGATCCGTTGAAAACCAGCCTCGCCGGCGCGCCTTCCGGTGCTGTGGAGATTTTGAATTCGGCGCGGCCGGAAGCGCCGAAGGTGCTCTATGTGGTGCCGACGTTCGGCTGGAGCGAGCAGAGCACCGGCGCGAACCAGAAAGAACGGAAACGGCACGGCGGCGGGCTCCGGGTTTACCTGGACCGGCCGTGGTATTCCTCCGGAGCGGGCGAGCTGCTCGGGGTCGTGTTTCTGGAGGGACAAATCTTCACCGATCTCGACGAGCAGACGAAGGCGGTGGTGACGCAATGGGGTGCCGATCCCATCTGGCTCTCCGGCCCGGCGAACGCTTCCGCGAGCGTCAATCATTTCAAAGGCCACGTGGCGAAGCAGGTGGGGCTCAGCCTGGCCGAGAAAGCGCCGCCGGTGTCGGTGGTCGGCTTTGCGGTGGAGTTCGATCCGGTGCGGAAGCTCTGGTTTTGCGACCTCGATCTGAACGTCGGTGCCACGTATGCGCCATTTGTGAGACTCGCGCTGGCCCGTTATCAACCGAAGTCGCTGGAAGGTGCGCACCTCTCGCGCGTGGTGCGGGCGGAGTTCGCGCAGCTGGCGCCAGATCGCACGGCGAGCGTGGCGACGAACGCCACCGCCTCCGGCGCGAAGATTCGCGTGCGCGTGACGGGCGATACCTACATCGCTTCAAGCCTGACGAATATCAGCGGCTCACACGATCCGGTCTTCGGCGGCAAAGACTCTGGACGCATCGGCCACGCGGAAATCGAGGTGCTGCTGCAAAGGCGGAACGCCTCGTTAGGCGACGATCCGCACCTCAGCTGGGAGACGCTCTCCACCACGCGTCTGGTGCAGGATCCGTCGAAGCTGGGCGAATGGGAAGGCGAAGTGGAATTGACGCAGCCGCTCGCGGCGGGCGAGTTCCGCGTGCTGCTCCAGGAATACGAATGGTATCGTGCCGACTATCAGCCGGAGGAGGCGCAAAGGGGTATTACAGCGAATCGCCGCATGGTTTACGCGGATGCGTTCCGCTTGAATTAAATCCTCCGCGGTTGCTCCGCGGCGGCGGTTTGGTCTACTGATAGTTCATGAGCGGGAGCGATGACAAGCAGCTGATCCAGCAGCTTTCGCGCACCGCGCTTTATCAGGATTACGAGCAGGCGTTCAGCGCCGCCACCGGGATGCCGCTCGCGCTCCGGGCAGTGGAGCATTGGCAGATGGCGCTGCACGGGAAGGAACACGAGAACCCGTTTTGCGCGCTCATGTCGCAGGCGAATGGCAGCTGCGCGGCGTATCTGGAAGTGCAGCAGAAGATCGGCGAAGGCGCGACGGATCAACGCAAACTGGCGGGGCAATCACCGACGCATTACCGCGCGGCGCTCACGGAAACTCCGCGGCGGCGCGCGCGCGCGTGAGCGAACGTCGGCGCCGCGGCAGCCGCAAACGCCCACCGCGACACAAGCTCGCGCACCGGCACGAGCAGTTCGTGGAGGTCTGCGGCGAGATCACGTCGTGCATCGTGGAAGTGGAGACGGACCCGGAGCGGATCGACCATGTCTGGATCGAAATCCGCGCCGGTACGGAGGGACCGCTGCGTCTTTCGCTTACGACGACCTCGTTGATCGCGAAACGTGCCGGCATTGATCCGCGGGTGCAGGTGGCGCTTGTCACCTCACCGTGGAGCGAATTGCCACCCGCCGGTGTGCGCGCGGCGGAGGCTTTCGACTACGCCACGATCGAAGCGGCGGAGCGGCCGGTGGAGTTCACCGCGTATGAACGCGAGGAGGTCGAGGAGCTGCTCTGCGATCGATCGGCGGCGGCGGTGTGGGTGCAGGCGTGGGGCGATCTCTACGCGCGCGATCACGCCGGCGTGCATCAGATTCACAGCCGTCGCGCGAGCCTGGCGGTGCCGGTGGATCTCCGCGGCCGCGACGGCGCGGTGCAGTTCTACTTCCGCAATCCGGATGTGCGCGAGCTGGTGCTGCTGAAATTTGCGGGGCAGCTGTAGCGCGGCGGATAATGAAACTTGCTGACGGCCTGAAGGTCGTCGGTGAGTTTGGCAGCGAACGCTCGCGACGGCGCGCACGCTGATCCTCGCCAGCAACTGGGCAAACGGCGGGGAGCGGTTCGAGTCTTGCACTGCGGGCGGCGTTTGCGGCAGTGTCGGCTGCTATGGACGCCGACAGCCAGCAGGTTCTCGAGGATGTGAGCGCGCGGGCGCAGATCAAGGCGCTGCTCCCGGCGGTGGTGGATAAGGCGCCGAAGGAAGCAGCGAAAATGCTGCTCGATTATCCCGATAATTTCATCGTGGAGATGCTGCAGCTGATGAATCCCAACCAGGCGCAACGCGTGCTGGAATGTCTCCCGAACGATCGTCGCCAAAAGGTGTTGGCCGCCGCGGAGCTGCCGACGCGGCAGCAATGGGCGCGGAACGAAGCCTACAAGGAGAACACCGTCGGCCAGATGATGGAGCCGCCGCTGGCGACCTTCCCGCCGACCACGCTGGTGGCGCAAGTGGTCGAGGAGCTGCGCCTGCTGGTGGGGCGGGCGCTGATTACCTACGTATTTGTGATCGACGAGGAGGACCGGCTCCTCGGGGTGGTGGCGATGCGGGAGCTGCTCCTGGCCAGCCCGGAACAGCGGATCGAGGAGGTGATGATTCGCAATCCATTCTACCTGACGCCGAACACGGAGCTGGTGGAGGCGATGCGGGAGACCATGCTGCGGCATTACCCGGTGTATCCGGTGTGCGAGGAGGACGGGCGGCTGGTGGGGTTGGTCCGCGGGCAGATGCTCTTCGAGGCGCGGACGGTGGAGCTGAGTCTGCAGGCGGGATCGATGGTGGGTGTCGAAAAGGAGGAGCGGCTCGGCACGAAGTGGACGCGCAGTTTCAGTTACCGGCATCCGTGGCTGCAGGCGAATCTGGTGTTGAGCTTCATCGCGGCGGGCGTGGTGGGCGCATTCCAGGACACCGTGGACCGGCTCGTGGTGCTGGCGGTGTTTCTGCCGGTGATCATCAGCCAATCCTCGAACAGCGGCGTGCAGGCGCTGGCGGTGGTGCTGCGGAGCATGACGCTGGGCGAGCTGCGGGCGGGCAAGGAATACCCGCTGGTGATGAAAGAGACGCTGCTGGGCCTGGTGAACGGCGCGTTGACCGGCGTGAGCGCGGCGGTGGCGATGTACATCTTCGCGCGGATCCAGGGGGGCGGCGACGCCGGCTGGCTGGCGCTGGTGGTGTTCCTCGCGATGACGCTGAGCTGTCTGCTGAGCGGCACGGTAGGAGCGTTGGTGCCGCTGGTGCTGCGGAAGCTCGGGACCGATCCGGCGGCTGCCTCGAGCATTATCC
>JACCZQ010000511.1 GCA_013695905.1 Chthoniobacterales bacterium | reverse complement strand
ATTACCGCCCGATAGCACCTCGTTCTGCTCCACGAAGACGAGCGGATTATCCGTCGCCGAACCCGATTCCACCGCCAGCACCCCCTCGACGTGCTGCAGCGCCCCTCTCACCGCACCGTGAACCTGCGGCATGCAGCGCAAACTGTAGGCATCCTGCACCCGCGGATCGCCCTCGAGGTGCGACTGCCGTATCTCACTACCTTCCAGCAATGCGCGCAGGTGCTCGGCCACGGCGCGTTGTCCCGCGTGCGGGCGGGCGTTGTGAATCCGCTCATCAAACGCAGCGGGCGTTCCTTTCAACGCATCCAGACTCATCGCCCCCGCCACGTCCGCCACCCGCGACAAACGCTTCGCCCGCAGCAGCGCCAGCCCACCCACGGCATGCATCGCTTGTGTCCCGTTGAGCAGCGCCAGCCCCTCCTTCGCCTCCAGCGTCACCGGCTGCAGCCCGGCCCGTTCCAGCGCGGTGCTACTCGGCAGCCGCTCGTCTTTGTAGAAAGATTCCCCTTCGCCCACGAGCGCGAGCGACAAATGCGCCAGCGGCGCGAGATCGCCGGAGGCGCCGACGGAACCCTTCTCCGGAATCATCGGGTGCACACCGCGATTCAGCATCTCCGCCATCAGTTCCAGCACCTCGAGGCGAATCCCGCTAAAGCCGAGCGTCAGCACATTGGCGCGCAGCAACATCATCGCGCGGACCTCTGGCTCCGCGAGCGGAGCGCCCACCCCACATGCATGACTCCGCACAAGGTTCAGCTGCAGCTGGCGTAAATCCGCGCGCGCGATGTGCACCTCCGACAGCTTCCCGAAGCCGGTATTCACCCCGTAAACCACCGCATCGCCGCGCGTGATTTCCTCGATCACCTCCCGCGAGCGCCGCATGCGCGGGTGGGCTGTGGGCGAAATCTCCACCCGCTCCCCGCGGATTGCCACGCGGGCCAGATCCGTGAGCGAGAGCGGCTGCCCGGCTAATTCCATCGCGGCATCTTAATGGGATTGGCGCGAAAGGGAAGAACGCCCCAAGAGAGGAGACGAGCGATAGAAGTGTCGTCTCTCCGCGGCATCGCGAAAAAAGGGCCAGGCTGAATGAACAGCCTGGCCCTTAGATAAAGGTATCCGGAGACGGAACTCAGACTATTTCGAGTACGTGCTGCCGGTCGTGGTGGTCTGCATGGTCTCGCCTCTTCTCTGCTGCGCACACGCGCCGAGACTGAGCGCACCAACTGCGAACGCCAACAATGTGATTACTTTGATAAGTTTCATTCTGATATATCGCCCCCTTTCCGAGCAAGTTGCTGCCGTCATTTAGGCAGGTCACTCCGGCGGCGCAACGAATTTCTCGCGCTTTTTCCGATGCAGCCAAACCGGTGCGCCTCTGCGATTCCGACAGGCATTCCGGCCTCCACCAGCTTGGGGAGTCTCAGCCACCTCCGCGTTCCGCATCGGGATGCAGCCGTGACCCGCCCGCTCACCAATCTGTTCCTGTGATTGGTGCGGTGAATATAGATGTGCGGTCGAACATGTCGGCATTCTCCGGCTCCCCAGGCATCCAGCCACAGGATCCGAACCCGCTGCTCTCCCGCTCGATTGCCTCTCCCTCTCGCCCGCGTATGAGTCTTTCCCATGGAAACCCCGGAGCAGCCATTCGGCCGGCGCGCCCTCGACGTGATGCGGCCCGGCCCGTTCCGGCGTTACATCGTCGGCTCCGCGATTTCCGATACCGGCACCTGGATGCAGGTCATGGCACAGGCGTGGGTGATGAGCACCCTCACCGATCGCGCGCTCGTCCTCGGTCTCGTCAATTTCGCCGCCGGCCTGCCGACGCTGGCGCTCACCATGTTCGGCGGATCGGTGGCCGATCGTTACGACAAACGCATCATTCTGATCATCGCGCAGCTGGTGCAGATGGCGCTGGCCTTGATCATCGGCTGGCTGGTGCTGACCGGGCGGGTGCAAATCTGGCACGTGCTCGTGCTCGCCTCGGTGCTCGGCATCACGATCGCCTTCGAAATGCCGGCGCTCTCCGCGCTGGTGCCGGAGCTGGTGAAACGGGAGC
>JACCZQ010000506.1 GCA_013695905.1 Chthoniobacterales bacterium | reverse complement strand
CTGATGCCGGCCGTTCCCGAGGATCGTAAGCCACGCAGGCGCGGATGAGATCCACCACCGCTGGAGGCACTGCTCTGGAGCGCAGCTGCTCCAGCGGCAGTGCGCCCCCCGCCTGCTGCCGGTGAATATCATCCATCGTGCGGCCGGTGAACGGCAGGCGGCCGGTGAGGCAAAACCAGAGAGTGACGCCGAGCGCGTAGATGTCGGAGCGCGCGTCGATCGTTCCGCCGGTGAATTGCTCCGGACTGGCAAACGCCGGGGTGCCGATGAACCCGCTGTGGCGCGGCTCCAGCTGGTCCGCTGCATCCGTCGCAGCGCGGGCGAGGCCGAAATCGATGACTTTCGCTTCGACCGTGGCACCCGCCGGAGCTGTGCTCGCCAGGTGCCGAACTGCTCCCACGGCACGCTTTTTTTCCGATGCTCTGCCACGCGGCTCTGCCGATGCCTTTGTAAAGGAAAACGGCATCACTTCAAACGGTCGGCCTCCCCTCACAAATGAAAAATTGCACAACCAAGCTCGGAGCCTGTCTCCACAGCAACCTCGGAACCGGATCGTGGCGGGAAACAGCGGCGGGACCGGAGTGGCGCTGGTCGAGGTGTATCAGCTTTAGCCGGTGCGGCCTGGCATGAGGCGGAGGGGCTTACTGGCAGCCGTCGCTGCGATGGCGATGGCAGGCGAGGTGACACAGGCGCAGGAGCCGTACGGGCTGGACACCCGCGCTCCGATCGCGCCCTATCTGAACCACGCCATGCCGCCACGCGCGGGAGCATTTCCGTTTCCGCCGGTGCTGTCTGCGACCGGCGCCTTTCGCGATCTGCAGACGCTCACCCCGTCTGAGGGTTTGATTCCGTTCGCGGTGAATTCTCCGCTTTGGACCGACGGCGCGTTCAAAACCCGCTGGATGGCAGTGCCTAACGACGGGCCACCGTACGGCGCAGGTGAACAGATCGGCTTCGCCCCGGTGGGCGAGTGGGCGTTCCCCGATGGGACGGTTTTTGTGAAGCAGTTCGATCTCACGATCGACGAAGGGACCGGCGAGCGGCGGCGCCTGGAGACGCGCCTGCTCGTGCGCAATGCAGACGGTGGCGTTTACGGCGTCACCTACAAATGGCGTGCCGACCAAAGCGACGCCGACCTTTTGCCCGATGGCCTGGAGGAGGACATCATTATCACAACAGCGGGAGGTGCGACTCGCATCCAGCGATACAGCTACCCGAGCCGGGCCGATTGCCTGACGTGTCACAACCCGCAGGCGCGCTACGTTCTCGGCCCGAAGACGCATCAGCTGAACGGCAGCTTCACTTATCCCGCCACCGGTCGGACTGATAACCAGCTGCGCACATTGAACCACCTGGGGCTGCTCAATCCGCCGCAGGATGAACGTAGCTTCGCGAGCTATCTCAGGTCCGTCTCCGTCACCAGCACCACCGCGCCAGTGCAGCACCGGATGCGCTCCTGGATCGATGCGAATTGCTCGCATTGTCATCGACCGGGCGGCATCGGGCCGGGGTACGATGGTCGTTTGAGTACGCCGCTGGAAAACCAGAACCTGATCGGCACCTACGTCCGCTTCCGGAATCTCACAGGCTCCCAGCTTTACCTGCGCGACAACGACCTCGGTGATTTCAAGATGCCGCCGATCGCGAAGAACGTCGTGCACGAATCCGCGATGGCAGCGCTGCGGCAGTGGATCGCCAGCCCGTTCGAGGTCCTTTCTGTCACTTTGCACGAGGACGCGCAGCATCTGGCGGTGCGGTTCAACAGTCACGTCGATCCCGGCAGCGTCGCCGCCTCCAACTTTGCCCTCGACGGCGGCGCCAGCATCACAGCGGCCGAAATGGGCGGCGCGCCAGACGTGGTGATCCTCTCCGTTTCCGGGTTGAACTTCGGCCTCACCTACGAGCTCACCACCAGCGAGGTCCTCGACACCGCACCTTCGGCGAATACCATCTGGCCGCGCAGCCGCCATTCTTTCGTCGCGCAATTCGGAGCCGGGCCCCCGCCGAAACGTCTCGCGAACATCTCCAGCCGCGGCTCCGTCAGCGCCGGGCAGCCGACGCTCATCGGCGGGTTCATCGCCCGCGGTGCCGGGACGAAACGCGTCCTGCTGCGCGCGATCGGCCCATCGCTCTCCGCCAGCGGCCTCGCCGGCGTGCTCGCCGATCCCGTCCTTGAGC
>JACCZQ010000505.1 GCA_013695905.1 Chthoniobacterales bacterium | reverse complement strand
GCATTCCCGCCAGATCTTGCCCGTAGAGCAAACCGATCAAGTGCCGCTCGAGGTAAACTTCGTGGCCGCCATCGGCCAGGCTTTTGAGCCCCACCAGCTCGCCCACAAAGGCGCGCCCGATAAAGCGTTGACGCCCTTCCCATTTGATGTGGCCCCGATTGCGCACCCGCCTCACTTTCCACGCCCAAGGATACTTCGCTTGGGCACGTCGCCGCGGCATCCGACGAGGACTCGGCCGATAAAGGCGCGCCGGCACTTGCTGGCCCAACGCTTCGTGGGGACGCTCTGTGTTGTAGCTCTCGACCCACGCTCCGATCCGTCGCTTCTGTGCCCTCAGACTGCGCGCCGGCGGAGCGGCCGTATCGGCTTTCAAAATGCGATGCATTTGCTCGTGCGCGCCGTTGTCCTGGGGATGCGCCCGCCGGATAAATTCCACTGCAATGCCCAGGCGCAACCACCACACGCTCAAACGCGACAGACCCAAGGCCCCCTTGCTCCCAAAAGGCGCTCCATTGTCGACCCGCAGCGCTTTGGGCACTCCGTAGCGGCGAAAAACCGGCCGGAGCGCCTGGCGCACCGCCGCCTCGCTTTGCCTGGACAAAACCACCGCCGCCAGGACAAAGCGACTGTGCACATCGCGCACCGTGAGCGGTTCGCAGCGCCGGCCATCGCCGGTGCGAAACCAGCCTTTGAAATCCACACTCCAGACCTCGTTGCAGCGCCGCGCGACCCGCAGCCCCTGCCACGGCAAGACCGGACCGGAGCGAGCGCGTCGCGGGCGTTTGCCGATCAAATTGGCTTGCGCCAGCCAGCGCCCCAGCGTGCTCACCGCCGGGATCCGATTCACTCTGGCAGAAGATTTTTGCAGCAGCCAGCGCAGCTTCTTGGGCCCCCAGCGCGGATGCGCTGCGCGCAGCCGGCACAAGCGTTCGCGCCAAAAAGGGCGATGCGCTTTCGCGTGGTAACGGGGCCGGCGCGAAGCGTCCTCCAACGCCCTGACTCCCCCTTGCCCATAGCGCTTGATCCATTTGTAACCACTCTTGCGACTGATCCCAAATCGACGGCACAACGACGCGAAGGACTCCCCTTTTTCCCTGCAGGCGAGGACAAATCGCATCCGCGCCTCCGACACCAAGAACTCTTTCCAAGGCATAGATGCCCAAGAATGTGTCACCTATGTCATGAGTCTGAACTGTTACCCATGTCATGAGTTCATGCCTGCAGCGTGCTGGTCACCGCATTCTGCGGTGACGAACTTTGGCGGCTGTCATAGTCGCGCAACCTGCCTGCGCCACGGCGAAGGAAGTTCGTGCTCGCAGAATGCGAGCACCAGCACGCTACAAGCGTGCGCTCCCCAGAAACGCGCTCCTGTCACATGGCCCGCTGAGCAATTGGCGCCGAACGCCATCCGCCGCCGGAATGGGTGACAACGCGCGCAGACAGTTCTAGTCTCACCGCCATGGAGAAGCGGCAGTTCGGGAAGACAGACATGAACGTGTCGGTGCTCGGCTTCGGCGGCGCCGAGATTGGCTTCGAAGGCGCCACCGCCGAAACCGTTGAGAAGCTGCTCAATAGCGCGCTCGACGCGGGGCTGAATATCATCGACACCGCCGAGTGCTACGAAGGCAGCGAAGAGCTGATCGGCAAAACCGTCAGCCATCGCCGCGATCAGTTTTACCTCTTCACAAAGTGCGGACACCCACGCGGAGTCGGTAGTGAAGATTGGTCGCCTGACTCAATCCTGGAGAGCATCGAACGCAGCTTGCGCCGGCTGCAGACCGACCGCCTTGACCTCATTCAATTGCACAGCTGCTCCGAAGCCGTCCTGAAGAAAGGCGACGTCATTACTGCCCTCCAGACGGCGCGCGACCGCGGCTACGCCCGTTACATTGGCTACAGCGGCGACAGTCGCGCGGCGAAATTCGCGGTCGCATCAGGCGCCTTCGATACGCTGCAGACTTCGATCAACATCGCCGACCAGGAAGCGATCGAGCTCACGGTGCCGCTCGCCGCCGCGCGCGGTATGGGCGTTATCGCGAAACGCCCGATCGCAAACGCGGCCTGGAAATCCGGCCACAAACCGATCGACTCCTACCAGCACACCTACTGGGATCGGCTGCGCATGCTCGACTACGATTTCATCAGTCGCCGCTCTTTGGATCAATCCATCGCGCACGCGCTGCGGTTTACCCTGAGCGTCCCGGGAGTACACACCGCGATCGTCGGCACGACAAAACCGGAGCGGTGGCAGGAGAATGCAAGGTTGCTGGAGGCAG
Organism: Chthoniobacterales bacterium; assembly: GCA_013695905.1. GTDB lineage: Bacteria > Verrucomicrobiota > Verrucomicrobiia > Chthoniobacterales > UBA10450 > JACCTI01. The sequence goes on along the minus strand of JACCZQ010000505.1, from coordinate 3,385 downwards.
GCCCACTCAGCAGCAGCGAGTTCGCCGCGATCCGGGAACGGTGGGACGATATTGTCTCTTCCACCTGGGTCGGCCAGACATAAAGCCGTGGAACTCCCATCCGCAGCAGCCTTGTCGGTTTAGGTCCTTGCGCGACGGCGACGCCGACACTTGCCCTCGCCCTGGTCTTAGGCCAGGGCGAGGACATCGTGCCGAAACCTCGGAACAAATCTTGAGGCGACGGTGAACGCCGCGTGAACCGGCAAGGCTCCTCGGCACGATTCGCCGGCGCCGTCTTCCTATTTAGAAGATTTCTTATTCGGGGGCCCGTTCTTACGTCGAGCAGCCCACCGTGCGCGCATCGCTTCCGCCAGCCGCCGACGGCCTTCCGGTGTGATGCCGCCTTTGCGCTTCGCACTTTTGGTTCCGCCAGTGGAACCGGAGGAGGCTTTAGCTCCACCTCCGCTGCCTGCTCCAGTCTCACCCCGCCGCGCTGCCCAACGAGCTTTCGCCGCAGCCGACAGCTTCGCGCGGGCCGCTTCGGACATCTGGCCGCGGCGACGGCCACGCTTAGCTCCACCAGTGCGAGCCGACGTGGTGGAGCCGCCTTCATTGCTCGAGCTGCTCGCACGGCTGGAGCTGCCTCCGCCGCCGAAAAGCGCGCTCAAACGGTCTTCCAGATTTTGTATCTGTTCTCGGAGTGATACTGCCTTTTTCAATTTTTCTAACGATAGGTCCATGCCGCTTAGTAACGTGTATGTCTGTAGCTCTGCAACTAACTCTTTTCCGTATAAACAAACTTAATGGACGCAAAATAATCGCTCGCTGCCCCCAGCGCTTAGGTATAATACGGCGGCGGCGGGCAGTTAGCTCAGCGGTAGAGCGGCTCGTTTACACCGAGTTGGTCGGGGGTTCGATCCCCTCACTGCCCATGCTTCTTTTCGTTGGCGCGCGCGCCTCCACTCGCAACCGGCCGGCCATGCGATCTCGTGCGCGTCCCCGAAGGACAATCGCTCGAGTCACCGCGCCGCCTCGGGTTAAGCAAAGACTTTGCTGCCCGGGCCGGCAATAAACCACCGGAAAATCATCCCGGACGAGGTTACGTTTTCCGCCGATGGATATGGAAGACTCAGCGACGCTCGAGGGGCTCGAGGTCCGCACCTATTTTGTCCGGGAGCGAAACGCGCTGCTGGCGCGGGCGGATTTCGGAGAGCTCTACGTGGATTATTACCTTCACCAGGGCCAATACGGCTATCACCACGCACCGGAACATGACGGGATGCTCAAGGAGGCACTCGCTGCCCTTACCCTGCATTGCGCATCGAGGCCGTGGAACGAGGCGTGGGCGTGGACCATTCATTTTCAGGAGCCGCTGCTGAATCTCTTCGTCACTGGCGACAACCGTCGCGGCATCATCGTCGGCCAGATCTTCACCGAAAACGTGAAGGACGATGGACGTAATCTCTTCTGCGCAGACGTGGTGCGCGAACGTGCGGATGCGCGGCGCAGCACGATCGGCTTTACCGGCCGCGAGCCGTTCCAGATCGTGGAGCAGTTCTACGAGCAGAGCGAGCAACGCCCGGCGCGTTACTTCCGCCTCGGCCCGGAAGACTTCGTCATGCTCTCCGCTCAGCCCGGCTGCGACCTCGCCTGGTTCGAAGCTCTCGACGAGGAAACGATGCACGCGCTGGATCAGCGAGAAACACTCAGCCTGCTCGAGCAACGTTCCTACCGCTGGGGCTGCGGCTGTTCTCAGCAACGAATGTATTCGGTGCTCGCTCCCATGATGCGCTCCGATCCAGCAGGTCTTTTCGGCGATGAAGATCTGCTGCGGATCAGCTGTCCGCGCTGTGGCGCTCTCCACACCGTGACGCGCGAAGGATTGGAAGCGTACGTGGCGGAACCGCGCACCTCGTAGTATGGCGATCTGCGACCGGCTGGCCCGGAGCCGCGCCTAACGAGCGGAGCTGACGCGATGGAATTCTACGTTTACCTCAATGGAGCAAAGCGCGGCCCGCTGACCGAGGAGCGCGTGCAGGCTTTGCTCGCGGAAGGTGTGCTCCATGGTTCCGACCTCGCCTCCGCTGAGTCGAGCGGCGCATGGAAAGCTCTGGCAGCGTTCCGCCGTTTCCATGCCCCGACCGCGGAGGAGCCGCCTGCCGGAGAGGCTTCCGAATCGCCCCCTCTCGCACCGCTGTCGGCGCCACGGCCGCACCTTGCGCCGGTCCCGGCACCGGCCGCGCGCCACCTGTCGCCGATCGATCCCACCTCGCTCGGCCCGTATGCCCGCTCCACCCTCGGGCCGAACGAAAATCCGTGTTATCGCACCACCCTGCACTGGATCATCTTCGCGCGCTTCGCGGGGTTGGCGACGCTGGTGTTCCTCTTGGTCGCGCTGCCGTTTGCGATCGGCGTGCAGGCGCTGACCGGCTCCGAGTTGGGCTGGTTCGTCCTGCCGCTGCCCGCCTTCCTGATGGTGCCGCCCACCCTCGCCTTCGCCAGCAGCGAACTCGTCATCACTGACCGCCGCGTGCTGATAAAAACCGGCATCGTGCGGCGGCAGACGATGGAGGTGTTCATCTCGAAAGTGGAATCCATCGCGGTGGATCAAGGGTTCTTTGGTCGCGTGCTCGACTACGGCACGGTGGTGATCCGCGGCACCGGCGGTTTCGAGGAATTATTCGAAGCGATTGCGTCTCCGATTCAATTCCGGAACTGGGTGCAGCGGCTGCAGGGCGGCGCGCCGGAGTTTGCGAAACCGACACCGCCGTGAGCGTTCGGAAGCTGCCGCCGATCATCCGCATCTGCTGCATCCTCGGGCTGCTGGGAATCGGCCACGTCCGGGCGCAGGAGGCAGTCTCCGAAGCCGTCGTCGTGCGCGCGGATCGGCTGCCGGAGGCGGAGGCCAGCAGGCCCTTCAGCCTCGAAGTGGTGACGGAGCAGACCTTGCGCGCTGCACCACAGGCGCGGCTGGACGATGTGCTGCGGGCGCAGGTGGCGGGCTTTAGTTTATTCCGCCGCAGCAGCAGCCGCGTGGCGAATCCCACCACGCAGGGAGTGACGCTCCGCAACTTCGGGCCGAGCGGCGCCGGTCGCACTCTCGTGCTGCTCGATGGCATTCCGCTGAATGATCCGTTCGCCGGCTACGTGCAGTGGAATCAGGTGCCCCCCTCCTCGCTTGATCAGGTGCTGGTCACGCCCGGTGGTGGCGCCGGTCTGTTTGGCAACGCCGCTCTGGCCGGCACCATCTACCTGCGCACGCGGAGCGCTCAGGAAGACGCAGCGAGCGTGCAGGTGCAGCTCGGAAACGCGGAGACGTATGGCGGCTCCATCGCCGGCACATTGGTGCGCAATCCTGTCACGCTTTCTCTGTTTGCGGAGGCGTTCTCCACCGGCGGGTATCCGG
>JACCZQ010000504.1 GCA_013695905.1 Chthoniobacterales bacterium | reverse complement strand
CTCCTGCAAGTACCAAGGAATGTATTGATGCCACTGATACTTTTGTTCTGCGCGATAGGATCGTTTACCGTTCAAGGATCATCATTTGGTATTGCGGTGATGCTTGTATTCGGTCTGCTCGGTTGGATCATGACCGAAAATGAAATTCCTTTGGCGCCATCAATATTGGGATTAATTCTGGGTGGTATGCTCGAATTCAACTTCACGACAAGCCTGATGCGTAGTCACGGCGATTTCATGATATTTATCTCTTCCCCATTAAGCATCGCTCTCGGGAGCGCTACCGCAATAGCTTGGTTTGGTCCTCTACTTCATCGAATGTTTCTGTGGCGAACTGGCTACCAAAAGCCACGAGAGGGCCGCTGAGAGGCTGTTTGGGAAATCAGCGCTTTGGGGTTTCCCAGATGGCGGGGTTGTGATTCAAGCTTCGGATGTGGACGAAGCAGAGCCGGGGTCGGATGGCCCAGAGTAACCGTCCGGCATGGGCCGCGACTTGAAGAGATGCAGTGGCTATGCGGCTGCTTTTTCGATGCGGAGATTTCCGACCGCCCAGTTCCATGGCAGAAGTTCGTCGAGCCGGTTCTGCGGCATGTCCGCGATGCGGGCCAGCACATCGGCCAGCCAGGCCTGCGGATCGATATTGTTCAGCTTCGCTGTTGCGATCAGCGTCAACATGAATGCCGTCCGATCCGCTCCACGTTCGGAGCCGGCAAATAGCCATGAGCGGCGGCCGAGGGCGAGACCGCGGATTGCTCTTTCGGCGGCATTGTTCGAGAGGCATACCCGCCCGTCGACCCTAAAGCGGGCAAAGGCGTCCCAGCGCTTCAGCATGTAGTCCATTGCCTTGGCGACAGGAGCATGGCGCGACATACGCGCCCGCTCTGTTCGCATCCAGTCTTCCAAATCGGCAAAGATAGGCTCACTGCGCTCGCGCCGGGCGGCCAGGCGTTCGTCGGCGGCTTTGCCGTTCACCTCGCGCTCGATGTCGAACAGCGTGTCGATGCGCTGCACCGCCTCCAGCGCCAACGGCGAGATCGGTGCCGCGTTCCGGCCTCGCCGGGCGCTGCTGGCGATGTCGGCGAGCTCGAAGAACTTGCGTCTGGCGTGGGACCAGCACAGTGCCTCGGTCACCGGCCCCGGACTTCGGTCAGCCTGATACAGGCGAGCGTATCCTGCATAGGCGTCGGCCTGAAGGATGCCAGCATAGCCCGCGAGATGACGTTCAGGATGCTCTGCCGATCGATCCCGCGAGGCATAAAACAGCGCCGCCGGCGGCGCCCTGCCGCCAAACAGCTGATCATCGCGGACATAGACCCAGACCCGGCCGGTGGTCGTCTTGCCCTTTGCAAGGATGGGAACCGTCGTGTCGTCGCCGTGAAGCCGTTCCGCCGCCAGCACATGGTCCTCGATCCGGTCATGAAGCGGGCGAAGGGCGTGAGTGCATGCGCCGACCTGGTCGGCCAGCGTCGACAGGCTGAGATCGATCCCCTCGCGGGCGTAGCGCTCGGACTGCCGGTTGAGCGGTTGGTGCTGGGCGAACTTCTCAAACAGGATCATCGCCAGGAGGTTGGGGCCAAGGAACCCGCGAGGCGTCGGATGGAACGGCGCTGGCGGCTGGGTGATCCGCTCGCATTCGCGACAGGAGAACCTCTCGCGGACCGTCTGAATCACCTTCCACTGGCGCGGGATCACCTCCAGCGTCTCGGTGATATCCTCGCCGAGCTTCGACAGGCGGCCCGAGCCGCAGCACGGGCACGACGTCGGCGCGTCAATCACGACGCGCTCGCGCGGCAGGTGCTCCGGGAATGGCTTCTTCGATGGACGCTTGCGCGTGAAGGTCTGAACCGTCGTTGTCTTCGATGCCACCTGCTCGGCGGCGAGTTCGTCCTCGGTGGCGCCGGCCTGAGCATCCTCAAGCTGCATCTCGAGTTGCTCGAGTAGACGCGTCTTCTTCTCCGAGCGGCTACCGTAGAGCTCCCGCCGCAGCTTCTCGATGGTCAGCGTCAGATGGGCAATCAGAGCCTCGGCATTCGAGGCCATCGCCTTCCCTCGGGCCGCTTCCGCCTCGGCGAGATCGGCCCGCAGTTCCGCCTCTGCAAGCGCAGCCTTCAGGGTGGTGATATCGTCCGGCAAAGCGGCCATGGCGAAGGCCCGAAGCAGTTCGTGACGGGGTCGATTCTGCCACAGAACCCCTGCAATGCAAGGCTTTCCTGCCTATCCGACAGTGCTCGGACGCCAGGTTCTCTGGGGATTGCGCCAGTCTATCCCCTCAAGCAGATAGCCGAGTTGCGCCGCCGAGATCGTCACCACGCCATCGGCCGGCGACGGCCATAAGAACCGGCCGCGTTCCAGCCTCTTCGTAAACAGGCATGCGCCTTGGCCGTCGTGCCAGATCACCTTCAAAAGGTCGCCTCTGCGACCACGGAAGCAAAACAAATGACCACTGTTCGGATCCCGCTTCAGTGTCTCCTGGACCAGCAAACTCAAGCCCGGGAATCCTTTGCGCATGTCTACATGGCCAGTCGCCAGCCAGACCCGGACGCCGCTCGGAACCGGGATCAACGCCGCCGGTCCACGACATCGAGAATGCGGGCCAGCGCCTTCTGATCGATCCCGGCGTCGACGCGCACAATGCGGCCACACGATAGCGCGATCTCGACGCGGGAGGGTTCCGCCGCTGGTAGCGCCTTGCCGGCAGCTGTGGCATCGGCGGAGTGAACCGAAACCGGCAGGAAGGTCGGCTCCGGCGCCGCCGGCCGCGAACCAGTCAGACCAAACTCTCTTCGCCAGCCGAACAATTGTGAGGGCGAGATCCCGTGCCGGCGAGCCGTCGTTGAGACAAGCCTGGGGCCACGTTCGCTCTCGGCAATGATCCGAAGCTTGGCTTCATCCGTCCATCGACGGCGGCGACCAGTGTCGACAACCTCCAGCCGGGACACTTCGTGAGTGTGAGTATGCATATCCATATGCACAATCTCTTGGCCGACTTCCATCCGCACAAGGCGTCCCACGCCGCAGGGTTAC
>JACCZQ010000503.1 GCA_013695905.1 Chthoniobacterales bacterium | reverse complement strand
CTCCTGCACAAGTTCGCGCCGTGGAGTGTGCTGCTGCTCCTGCTGGCCGCGATCGCCTGGCGCGCTGAAAAGCTCCAGCTGCGGGAGCGCTGGCGTCGTCTCCCGCCGGAAGTGGCGTGGCTGATTTTCTGGAGTCTCGGTGGGCTCGTGTTGATGTCGCTGATTCCATCGAAGCGGGTCGATCGCATTTTCCCCGTGATCCCGCCGCTTTGCCTGCTGCTGGCGGCGCAGTTCCGCTCCACGGAGCAGACGCCGCCGCTGCGCCGCTGGGCGTTCATCGCGCTTGTGTTCGCCGGCGTTTTCACCTCGGGATATGCCGGGCATAAAATCTTCACCGGCTACCGCGATGAGCGCGGCGCGCTCGTCGATTTCGCTGCCGCAGTGCGTGCAGAAGCAGCCGCGAAGAACTGGCGTTACGGCGTGGTCGGCGGCAAGGAAGAAGGCCTGCTCCTCTACCTGCGGCGCACGCGTTTCATGAAAGCCGCGCCAGCCATCGAACAATGGAACGCGGGCGCGCTCGACGCCGTCGTCGTGCCGGCCGAGCAGGCGCCGCAGTTACTCGCCGCGTTACCGAATGCCGTGGAAGCCGGCCTGGCAGGCACGATCACCGTGAACCGCCAGCCGCGCCGATACCTGCTATTGAAACGCGCGCGCGATTAGCGAATCCTTCTCTTCTTGAGCGCGCCGCCGAATTTTCCCAAAGCCGACCTCGAGGCGCTCTGGTGCCCCTGGCGCGTCGAGTATTTCGAGCAGGAATCACGGAACACGAACTTCCTCTCCGACGCTGCCCGCGCCACCGACGACGCAGCGCACCTTGTGCTCACGCGGCGCCCGAACGCGTTTCTAATCATGAATCGCTACCCGTACGCGGTCGGTCATCTCATGGCGGTGCCGAATCGGAAGACTGGCGATCCCGACTCGTTAGGCGCGGACGAGGTGGCGGATCTCTGGAGCCTCGCCATGCACGCGCAGCGGCTCCTGCGGGAGACGATGAAAGCGCAGGGCTTTAATATCGGCCTGAACCTCGGCGAATGCGCCGGCGCGGGGGTCCTCGATCATATCCATCTCCACATCGTGCCGCGGTGGAGCGGCGATACGAATTTCATGCCGATCCTTTCCGGCACACGGATGCTTTCCGAAGGGTTGCAGAGCCTGTATGAAAAGCTGCGAGCGACCCAGACATGGCTCGCCAATGACTCCGCACCCGCCGCATGAGCACCAGCAATCCAGCCGATACTCCACCCCCCGCCACGCCGCGCCCCGGCAGTTGCTGCGGGGTGGGCTGCTTCACGGGCCTCGTTTTGTTTTTCATCCTCGCGGTGGCGTTCACCGGCGGCGGGTACTGGGCGATTCACCGATTCCAGCAGACCTACTTTCCGACCGAGCCGTTGGAGATGCCGACCCGTCCCGGTGAGGTCGAGACAATCCCGACGCCGGAGGGTGAGCCGCTGCCGGAAGGAGCAGCGCCGACTGCGCCGCCGATCTACGCGCAGAGCGAGCGCACCTCCGCGGTGCAGGAGCGCTGGGATGCATTTGAACGGGCGGCAAAGCGCGGGCAGAAGGCGCGGATCGAGCTCACCGCGGCGGACATTAACACGCTCCTTCAGTCGGAGCCGAAGCTGCGCGGCAAGGGCTTTGTTACCATCGAGGATAATGTCGGCCGCGTGCGGGTGAGCGTGCCGTTGGAAGGGATTTTCATGCTCGGCGGGCGCTACTTCAATGGCGAGGCGACGGTCGAATCTTCACCCGATGGCGACCCGGCGAAGGCCCGCATCTCGAACATCACGTTTGGAAATCAGACGATGGGCGACGATGTAATCGATCGGCGATTGTTCGGCTGGTCGTCGATCCGGATGTTGATCACCGACTGGGTTGACGACAACAACATCGCCACTTTCCGAATTGAGAACGGGCGGGTAATCGGCGAGACGCGAGGGCGGTAGGGCGCGGCGGCAAACTACCAGCACCGCCCGATGGCGATCGGGGTAGCTCCAACAGACCAGATGCGCATCGAGCCAAAACAGTTGCAGTTGATCGGGAACGAACTGGCGATCGCATGGAACGATGGCGCGGAGTCATTCCTCCCACTGGAGCTGCTGCGGCGCGCCTGTCCCTGCGCCAGCTGTGGGGGTGAACCGGATGTGCTCGGCCAGGTGGCGCGCCCGCACGTGAGCTACACGCCGGCGAGTTTCGAGCTGCGGGGATGGAATCTGGTGGGAGGCTATGCGGTGCAGCCGCAGTGGGAGGATGGCCACGGCACCGGGATCTACGCTTACCAGTATCTGCGGCGGCTGGCGGCAGCCTCTTGACGCGGGTGCTAGGCTCGATGCTGCGTTCGATGAATCGATTTGCCAAAGCGTCGCTGCTCCTCTGCTTCTTCTGCATCTGCGCAGCGGCGGTGGTGATGTCGCACCGAACCCTCGAACGCCGCCCGGCGCCGGTCCCACAGGAGCTGTTCGCGGTGGTCCAGGCACAGCTGGTGGCGTTCCGCGCGGATGATTTCCGCAGCGCCTATCTCTATGCCGCCAGTGGAGTGCAGCAGAAGCTCAGCCTGCCGCAGTACGAGCGCCTGGCGCGTCGCGATTACAAGACGATGGCGCAGGCGCAGCGGGTTGAGTTTGGCGAGGTCGCGGTGGAAGGGAGCGACGCGGAGGTGCAGGTGTTCTTTGTGGCGGCGGATGGAGCGGTGAGAGGTTTCGTCTATAGCCTGGTGAGGGAGGCACATGTCTGGAAAATCTCCACCGTGCGAGAGCTGGAGGAGCAGTGGCCTAACGAGCGGTTAAGCGGTCTCAGCGTCTGACTCGGCCCGCCACCGGCCGCTCGCTGCGGATGGGCGTCAGCCGCCGATCGTAATGCGGAGCAGCGTCGTCCCCGCCGCGACCGGATGGACACCGCGATCCTCGAGACAAGCCGGCAGCAGCAGAAAGCCCCCCGGTTTGATCCGGATGCCGGCGCAGCTCAGCTCGCCGGCGAGACAGGCGAGGATCGCGAATGATCCCGGCGCGGCTGCGGCGCGCGCCGTGGTGAGCGTCCACTTGTCGATATTGAAAAGCGGATCGCGCAGGAGCGATTCACCGGCTGGCGTGATCAGTCCGGGCTCGTGGTCTTCGAAATCGATCGCGCGCATCGACTCAGCGATGTGCAGCTGGCGTGGCTTACCCTCGGCGTCGAGGCGATTCCAATCGAAGACGCGGTAAGTGGTGTCGCTGTTCTGCTGGATTTCAACGATGACATTCCCCGCGCCGATCGCGTGCATCCGGCCGCTCGGGAGAAACATGGCGTCGCCGGCTCGCACGGGAATGCGATGGACGTGTTCCTCGGCGGTGCCGTTCGCCAGCGCTTGATCGAGCTCTGCGCGGCCGCTGGTCTTTTTGAGTCCGACGAACAGCTCAGCCGAAGGTGTGGTGTCGGCGATGTACCAGAATTCGGTTTTTGGTTCACCGCCCAGCTTATGGGCGATCTCCGCCGGGGGATGGACCTGGAGCGAGAGTTTCTCGCGGGCGTCGAGCAGCTTGAGCAGGAGCGGAAAACGCGGTGCGTCCGTGACTTCCCCGAAGACAGAGAGGCGTTCGTGTTGCCAGAGATCATGCAGGGTGCGCCCACGCCACGGGCCATCGGCGACGACGCTCTGCGCTTCGGGCCGATCCACGATCTCCCAGGATTCTCCAATCGGCACGTTGGGCGGGAGAGATTTGCCGTAGAGGGTTGCGAGCCGGCGACCGCCCCAGATGCGCTCCATGAAGAGCGGCTGGAAACGCAACGGGCGGGAGAGCGACTCCGGGCTTGGCGGCATCGCGGTGAAGGTAGGAGGCGCACTGCTCTTTGCCAAGCCAGGCGAGGGGAGCGGAATGGCATTGTTCGGGAGCGGGCGGCGCCTAGAGTGCGGATCGCCGTGAACGCAAGAGTGGGGAAATTCGTAAAATATTGGGTGCCCGCGATCGTCTGGATCGTGGTGGCGCTGATCGCCTCGAGCGATCTGATGTCGGCTGAGCGCACTTCACGGTTCTTTGTTCCTTTCCTGCGGTGGCTGACGCCCGATATCTCGCCAGAAACCGTGGCCATGGCGCAGCTGATGGTGCGGAAGCTGGCTCATCTCACGGAGTATGGAGTAATGGCGGCACTGCTGCTGCGAGCAATCCGCGCGGGGACTGGTCCGCTCGGTTGGCCGCATGTGCTGATCGCGCTGGCGGTGGCGGCGGTGTGTGCCGTCTCGGATGAGTTTCACCAGTCGTTCGTCGCTTCGCGGACGGGATCGGCGCTTGATGTGATGATCGACATCACCGGCGCTCTCATCGGGATAGGAGCCTATTGGTTATTCCTCTGGTGGAGGCGTGAGGCAGCACATCCATCCCGGGCTCTGGCTGGTGGGTCAGCGGGGTGAGATGGGAGCAGGCGAGCAAGGCTTGCTCTCCAGAGCGGAAGGGAAGTGGGCCTGACTGGGCTCGAACCAGTGACCCTGCGCTTATCAAGCGCATGCTCTAACCAACTGAGCTACAGGCCCGGGGGCCGCGAGACGCGGCGAAGTAAATAGTGAGCGGTGAACGGTGAACGGTCAAGCGGCGGGATGCCGAATTCTATTCACCAGTCGCTGATCACCAATCTCAGTGAAAATATGACGCGGCGAAATGGAGGCAAGGGGATTCGAACCCCTGACATCCAGCTTGCAAAGCTGGCGCTCTACCAACTGAGCTATGCCCCCGTTGAAGAATTTTGAATGTCGATTGTCGGGGTTCGTTTGCAAGCAGCAAAACAAGACACGCTCGGAGAGAGTCTGCTCCGAACCAAAAAACGCCGGACAGCATCAGCCGTCCGGCGTTTTCTAAAAGGTCAGCAAATAAGCAAAAACTGAATTGTGCGCTACCGTTTCGTGTCTCTCTGAGCCCCGACGCGTTTCCTTGTCGAGGTCTTAACGGCATGTCTGGATTCCCGAAGGAACTCAGGGTTAGCCGTCGACCTATTCAAACCA
>JACCZQ010000490.1 GCA_013695905.1 Chthoniobacterales bacterium | reverse complement strand
GCGGATGTGCGCGATCCCGAAGTGCTGGCGGCGCTGAATCGCTGACGCTCACAAGTGACCGATCGCGGTGGCATGTCATCCCGAACCGCGGAGACGGTGAGGGATCTCACGTCTGGAATCCGCGTCTTCTGTGACAGAGGACCCCTCCAACTCGCTGGATGCTGTCAATGTTTCACGGGACGCAAAAAATGTCCGGCCTGTGTGAGATCCCTCACCGTCTCCGCGGTTCGGGATGACAGTTCCGGCTGCAACGATGCGCAGCAGTACGGCTGCAGACGATGCGGGGGTGCGGCGGACGCCACCGGCGCGACCAGGTTTTATTGCCCCGGCGCGGGTTCTTCGTCTTCGCTGTCGGCAGCCGTCGGTTCTTCGCCGATTTCTTCTTCGATTTCGCGTTGCCAGCTTTTTGACACCCACGGCCTTACGAACCCGTAGAGCAAGTAAGAGAGGAACAGCACCGCCGGCATCCATTCGTAGTTCAATAACGTGACGATGAGCAGCACCGCGATGATCAGGAACCGCGGCACCGAACGCGTCGTGCGCCACGAGATGCCTTTGAAGCTCGGGTACTTGAACCCGCTGAACATCATGAACGAAAGGAACACCATGAGCGGCGGCAACACCCATTTCCATCGGCCGATATCATGCTCCCGTTCGCCAAACCACCAGAGCATGAACAGCGTCAGCGACGCGATCACACCGGCCGCCGCGGGAATCGGGAAGCCGCGGAAGTCGGTGCTCACTGGCACGCCCGGTGTCTTGTTGGCGCTGATGCAATTGAAGCGCGCTAACCGCAGGCCGCCGCAGAGCAGGTAAATGAATGCCACGATCCAGCCGGCGCGGGGGAAATCGATCAACACGATGCGATAAACCATCAACGCCGGCGCGAGGCCGAAGGAGATTATGTCAGCGAGCGAATCGAACTCGCGGCCGAAGGCGCTGTCCTGCCCGCCGAGGCGCGCGAGGCGGCCATCCAGCACATCGAAGATACAGGCGCCGAGGATGAACCACACGGCCATGTGAAAAAGCGCGGCGGCTGCTTCGGGATCAGACGACTGCAGCAGCGCCCCTTCCAGGATCCGAATCGTGGCCGCGAACCCGCAGAAGAGGTTCCCCGCCGTCATTAAATTCGGCAGCAGGTAAATTTTCGGGTCTTGCGTGAGGTTCTTCACGGCAGCCGCGCGATGATCGTTTTCCCGCCGACGACGCGGTCGCCGATCTTCACCAGAATCTCCGCGTCCATCGGCAGGTAAACTTCCGTGCGCGAACCGAACCGGATCATGCCGAAACGCTCACCGAGTTTCAGCTCGTCGCCGACGTTCGACCAGCCGACGATCCGCCGCGCGATCGCACCGGTGAGCTGCTTCACCACGATCGTGGCGCGGGGGTTCTCGAATGCCCAGGTCATCGATTCGTTCTTGCCGGAGCAATCGGGACTGCGCGCATCGAGGCAGAGTCCCTCGCGGTGCTGGCGGTAGGAAATGCGGCCGGCAACGGGGGCGCGGTTTGTGTGCACGTCGAAGACCGAAAGGAAAATACCGACCCGTTTCTGCTTCGCCTTCACCACCTCTGTCTCATCGATCTCGACGATGTCGGCAACCACACCGTCAGCGGCCGCGACGACGACGTTCGCTTCCGTGGGCGCTTCGCGTTCCGGGTCGCGGAAAAACGCCGCCGTGTAGATAATCAGCGCTACAAAGAGCAGCGAGAGCCACGGGGTGGCGAACCAGGAGGCGATCGCGAGAAGGAAGAGAATCGCGAAGATCCACCGGCCTTCGTAGAGGGTCTGCCAGCGCAGCATTTGGGGGCTAGGTTCGCGGTCGGAAGAGGTGCGGTCAAGCCTCCGGTGTGGCCGTCACGGAGCGGGTGTAGATTTTCCCCGGCCGAACCACAAGATGATGTGATCCGACTTGCCCGCGGCCGCAAGCTGTAGCGGGTTTCTGGTTGGTGCGAGCGGAAGAAAAGCGTTGTTCCCCATAGGGTTCTCACCTACCTTTCCCCCTGTATATGCCAGCTGTTGCTACGCCCATTCCTGACGACGAAAATATTGAGGGCCGGAAACGTCAAACCGACGCCACTGGCATTGACTCCAGCCAGAAATACGACGCGGCGCAAATCGACAAGCTCGAAGGGCTCGAGGCAGTCCGGAAACGCCCCGGGATGTACATCGGCGACCCCGATGAACGTGGGCTGCACCACTGCGTCTTCGAGGTGCTCGACAACTCGATTGACGAACATCTCGCCGGCTATTGCTCGAAGATCGAGGTGGTTGTGCACGTGGATGGCTCCGTCTCCATTCGCGACAACGGCCGCGGCATCCCCGTGGACATGCATCCGAAATTCAAGATGCCGGCGGTGGAGCTGGTGCTCACGAATTTGCACGCGGGCGGGAAGTTTGGGCAGGGCGCCTATAAGTACTCCGGCGGTCTGCACGGCGTCGGCGCGAAGTGCGTCAATGCACTCTCGGATTGGTTCAAGGTGGAGGTCTCGCGCGACGGGAAGGTTTACCACATGGGCTTCGAGCGGGGGAAAACCACCTCGAAACTCGCAGTCATCGGTGAGCTGAAAAACAAAAAGCAGACCGGAACGCTGATCACGTTTCTGCCGGACCCGACGATTTTCACGATCACGACGGAGTTCAAGTTTGAGCGGCTCGCCAGCCGCCTGCGCGAGCTGGCGTTCCTGAATCCGGGGCTGGAGATCACCCTCGCGGACGAGCGTGGTGAGTCGCCGAAGAAGGAGACGTTTTTCTACAAACACGGCATCGAGGAATTCGTGCGGCAACTCGGCGCGAACAAGACAGTGATTCATCCGAAGCCGGTCATCCTTTCGCGGCAACGCGACGAAGTCTTCGTCGTTGTGGTGATGCAGTATAACGACAGCTACAACGACCAGATTCTCTGCTTCGCAAATTCCATCCCGAACCCGGACGGTGGCACTCACCTGACCGGTTTCCGGAGCGCCCTCACCAAAGCGGTCAACCAGTACGCGAAGAGCAACAGCCTCGTCAAAGACAAGGACCCGGCGAACTCGGGCGACGATGTGCGCGAGGGTCTCACCTGCGTTCTTAGCATCAAGCTGCCGAACCCGCGCTTCGAGTCGCAAACCAAGGTGAAGCTCGTAAACACCGAAATCGACGGAGTTGTAAACTCCGTTGTTTACGAGGGGCTGATGACATTTTTCGATCAGAACCCGCCGGTGGCGAAACGCATTTTCGAGAAGGTGCTGACCGCCGCCCGCGCACGGGAAGCGGCGCGCAAAGCACGCGAGACGATTCGGAAAGGCGCGCTGACCGGTGGCGGATTGCCTGGCAAGCTGGCCGATTGTTCGGAGCGCGATCCTGATTTGACCGAGCTCTACATCGTCGAGGGCGACTCCGCCGGCGGCTCCGCGAAACAGGGACGCGATCGGCGTTACCAGGCGATCCTTCCGATCCGCGGAAAGCTCATTAACGTGGAGAAAGCGCGTCTCGATCAGGCACTCAAGAACACCGAGATCCAGTCGATGATCACCGCCATCGGCACCGGTATCGGCAAGCCTAAAGAAGACGGCACCGGCAAGGATGGGAAAGACGAGGGCACCTTCGATATCTCGAAGCTCCGCTACGGTCGCATCATCATCATGACAGACGCCGACGTGGACGGATCCCACATCCGTGTCCTGCTGCTGACTTTCTTCTATCGCCAGATGACGGAACTTGTCCGCGCGGGCAAGATCTACATCGCGCAGCCGCCGCTCTACCAGATCAAGCGTCGCAAGCGGGAAGAGTACGTCGATGACGACGTGCAGCTGAACAAGATTCTGATCTCGTTAGGCGCAGAAGACGTCCGCCTGAAGAACCTCGCCGACGGAAAAGAACTTAGCGCGGCGCAGCTGAAGGATGTGCTCGAGTCGCTGGAGAAGCTGGCGAAGCTCAGCGAATCCATTCGGCGCCACGGCGGCGATTTCGAGACTTTCCTCACGCAACGCGATCCGAAGACCGGCAAGCTCCCTGCCTATCTGGTGAAAGTCCGCGAAGGCAATGACGAGACGGTGCATTACTTCCACGACGAACGGGATCTCCGCGCCTACCACGAAGCCAATCTCGACCTGAACCTCCTGGACGTGGACATGGGCCAGGAGCTGCTGCCACTCGCCGCACCCGCTGCGCCTGCCACTAAACTCGGCCCCATCCGGCGACGCGCGAAAAAAGTGGAGCTGCACGAAGCCACCACCATCCAAAAGCTCATCACCGAGCTGGCCCGACGCGGCTTGAAGGTGGACCACTACGCCGCCAGCGATAAGCCGATTTTCGAGTTAATCGAAGGCGAAGGTGAGAAAGCCGTCACGCATCCGCTCTTCTCCATCCCCGAGATTCACCAGAAGATCGTCGAGATCGGCCGACGCGGAGTGCAGATCAAGCGCTTCAAGGGCCTGGGTGAAATGAACGCGAAGGAGCTGTTTAACACCACCATGGACCCAAACACGCGCAAGTTGCTCAAGGTTGACCTCAACGATGACAACGCCGTCGAAGCCGACCAGATGTTCACTCGCCTCATGGGCGATGTAGTAGAACCGCGCCGGCAGTACATCGAAGATAATGCGTTGAATGTGCGGAATCTCGACGTCTGACGAACTAGACAGGATTGACAAGATTTAAAGGATTCACGGGATTGAATTTCTCTGACGATCAGGCGCTGACCCAAACGATTATCGGCTGCGCAATGAAAGTTCACCGGGAGCTCGGGCCCGGCTTTCTCGAATCCGTCTACCGTAACGCGCTGGCGTTCGAGCTGCGCCGCGCAGGACTCACCGTCGCCTTAGAGAAACACCTAACCGTGAAATACGAGCACGTTGTCGTCGGCGACTTCATCGCCGATCTGGTCGTCAATGACGCAGTGATTTGCGAGCTCAAAGCGGCGATCGCGCTGAGCAAGGCCGACGAAGTGCAGCTGGTAAACTATCTCACTGCAACGAATCACGATGTCGGGCTGCTCCTAAACTTCGGAACAGCAAGCCTGCAGTTCAAACGCAAGCACCGCCGTAAGCTCTCACAACCTGAAGACGTGGATCTGCAGGATCTTAACAATCCTCGGAATCCTGTTAATCCTGTCTAGTTCGGAACACCCGTGTATAACCCCAACGAAAAAATAGAGCCCATCAACGTCGCCGAAGAGGTGTCGAGGTCGTTCCTCGACTACTCGATGTCGGTCATCATCTCGCGCGCGCTGCCGGATGCGCGTGACGGATTGAAGCCATCGCAGCGTCGCATCCTCTACGCGATGCACGATCTGTCGCTCTTCCCGAACCGGCAGCATCGTAAGTGCGCCAAGATTTGCGGCGACACGAGCGGTAACTATCACCCGCACGGCGAAGCGGTGATTTACCCCACTCT
>JACCZQ010000460.1 GCA_013695905.1 Chthoniobacterales bacterium | reverse complement strand
GTTATAGGTCCAGGAGCCGACGAACGGCCCCTCCTCGTCGCCCATCGAGCGGATGAGATGCGACGGCGGATGGCTCGCGGTGGTGACGATCGTCATCTGCAGATTCCCTTTGAAGGTGTGGCGGCTCGCTTCGTGACCGTCGATCGGCGGGATCACCTCCACCTTCTCGAGCCCTTCATTCCAGCTGGGCATCTTCTCCACGTCGGCGAGCACCGCGAAGATGGTTTCTGGCGTCTGCTGCAGGTTAATCGTGCGGGTGTGGGTTTGCTCCGCGGGGATGGCGAGACCGATCGCGTAGCCGATGCCCACCAGCGCCATCAGCACACCCATGATCCACATCACGATCTTCATGCGGTGCGAAGCTGCCATCGCCGGCCGGCTTCGCCAGTGATTTTCCCCTGCGCCGCACGGGTCTGGGCATACGTCTAGCACGAGTGCCACGCCCAAACCCGTGTCGCCCACAGGGCGACAGCTACAACGCGGCCCCCCCGCGCCGTCGCCTCCATTTCCGGCGTTGAGAGATTGGCTGATTGCGCCAGAATTGCTCAGTCGGCTGCGCGTCAGCTGGCGGCACACCCGATGCAACCGACCATCCTCATCGTCGATGACGAGAAACACACGCGTGACGGATTGCGACGTCTGCTCGAGGAGCAATACGATGTCTATGTAGCGGGCGATATCGCCAGCGCGATGGATGTGCTGGAGCGGGACCAGATCGATGTCCTGCTGACCGATCTTCGGCTCGCGGGCGATGACGGCATGGTGCTGATCGAGCGGGCACTGAAGCACTCGCGGGCTCCGATTTGCATCATGATGACGGCCTACGGCTCGGTCGATACCGCGGTGGAGGCGATGCGCCGCGGCGCCTACGATTTCGTGACGAAGCCGCTGAATCTCGACAAGGTGGAGATGCTGATCGCCCGCGCGCTCGGCACGAAGCGCATCGAACAGGAGAACCGCACCCTCCGGCAGCAGGTGGACGAGCGATTCGGGCTGGAGAATATCGTCGGCGAATCATCGAACCTGCGGGAGGTACTCGACACGGTCCGCCAGGTGGCGCCCTCTTCCGCGAATGTTTTGATCGATGGGGAGAGCGGCACCGGGAAGGAATTGGCGGCGCATGCGATTCATAATCTGAGCCGGCGGCACAAGGCGAAATTCGTGACGGTGCATTGCGCGGCGCTCTCGCCGACGTTGCTGGAGAGCGAGCTCTTCGGCCACGAGCGGGGGGCGTTTACCGGCGCGCATGAGCGGCGGATCGGCCGCTTCGAGCAGGCAAACGGCGGCACCATTTTTCTCGATGAGATCGGCGAGATCGACCAGAGCACGCAGGTGAAACTGCTGCGCGTGATCAGCGAAGAACGCGCTTTCGAACGCGTCGGTGGCAATCAGCTCTTGAAAGCCGACGTGCGCCTGATCGCCGCCACGAACAAGGATCTCGCGAAGCTGGTGAAGGAGGGGAAATTCCGCGACGACCTCTACTTCCGGCTCAACGTGGTGCACATCACAATGCCGCCGCTGCGCGAGCGGAAGGAAGATATCCCGCTGCTCGTGCAGAAGTTCCTCCGCCACTTCTGCAAAGTGAACGAGAAGCCGCTGCTGGAGCTCACCTCGGACGCCATGAACACGCTGCTGAATTACGATTGGCCGGGGAACGTGCGCGAGCTCCGCACCGCGATCGAGCATGGCGTGGTCATGACCAGCGGGCCGAAGATTACCCTGCGGGAGTTACCGACCGCCGTTCGCCAGGCCGCTGCAGCCGGGACGTTGCCCGGCGGCATCACCGCAGGGAAAGCATTCGGCGCCCGCACCAGTCCGCTCGATCTGCATGAGACAGAGCGGAAATTGATCATGCAGGCGCTCGCCACCACCCGCGGCAACATCACCGCCGCGGCGAAGAAGCTCGGCATCAGCCGCCGCACGCTGCACCGCAAGATCAATGAGATGAACGCCGCCAAAGCCGCCGAGGAAGCCGCCGCTGACGGTTCCGGCAGCTCCACGGAAGACGGCAGCACGCCCCCTTAGCTTAGAAAATCGCGCCGCCCAAGCGGTAAACTCACGGGCTCGGGAAAGTGCACTGGAGGGCGCATGTCACCAGATCGTCACATTAAAGAAATTGCCCGCTCCAGCGCCCTCCGGCGAAGCTCCGCGGATGGATAGTCTCGTCGCCCCGGTGCCGGTCGCAGCACCTCCGCGCCCGCGCGTTGCCCGCGCCAAACGCGGCGTCGAGCGCCTCATCGCGGCCTTCTTCGGCGGCAACGCGCTTGTTGCCGTCATCGTCCTCGCGTTGATCACCATTTTCCTTTTCCGCGAAGGCGTCGGTTTCTTCGGGCAGAACCTCCGGAATATTCAGCTTTACCGCAGCGCCGGCCTGGAGCTCGTCGACATCGCGCGCGAGCAATCCGATGCCCACTCCGCCCTCTCCCGCGGCCTCACGCTCGTGCGCGATCAGGAGCGGCGCGCCCTCCTCAGCATGGGCCGCGACGACGCCGCAGCAGCGGCGGAACTCGGCGCCTTTGATCAA
>JACCZQ010000447.1 GCA_013695905.1 Chthoniobacterales bacterium | reverse complement strand
CGATCACGCTCGCCTGGAGCAATGGTCCGGTTGAAGGGCATGTGAACCGGCTGAAGTTGATCAAACGCCAGATGTTTGGAAGGGCGGGATTTGAGCTGTTGAAGGCACGGGTGTTGAACGTGGCATGATCGTGAATGCCGACCCCAACCAGTGAAGATGGGGGCCTTTTCACCAGAATTGCGGAAGAACCACTTTTACGCGCTCATTTCCACGAGTGACGGTCAACTTCTTTTCCTAGTAAACATGCTTTCGAAGATGAAGCACGGCACCAGAGTCGGGAGCCGCATCGCGGAGGTGCACAACGGCTCGTCGCTCTTCACGGGGGACGCCGGCCAGGGCGAGAGCAACATCCGTCGCTGGATCATCGAGAACGACTGGCTGGAAGCGATCGTCGCTCTGCCGCTCAACATGTTCTACAACACCGGCATCGCGACCTACGTCTGGGTGCTGACGAACCGCAAGCCCGAGCACCGCAAGGGCAAGGTGCAGCTCATCGACGCCACGCAGTGGTTCAAGCCGCTGCGCAAGAACCTCGGCAAGAAGAACTGCGAGCTGGCGGACCAGGACATCCAGCGCATCTGCGACGCCTTCCTCGCCTTTGAGGAGACCGAGCAGTCGAAGATCTTCCCGAACGCCGCCCTCGGCTACTGGAAGGTCACCGTCGAGCGTCCGCTCCGATTGAAGGGCATCGACCCTGAGCGGGCCTATACCGCCAAGGAGATCAAGGCGCTCAAGGAGTCCGCCGAGCGCCCGCCTGCCGAAGCCTCGGCGAAGGCAGGTGCGGACGACGCGCCGGCCGTGATCAGCAAGATCCATAAGAAGGGTATGGCCGCTGACCCGCTGCGCGGCCTGTTCGCGGCCACCATCCGCGGCAAGGGCGTCGTGGTGGAGTGCGAGCCCGACCCGGACCTGCGCGACACCGAGCAGGTGCCGCTGCTCGAGGAGGGGGGGATCGAGGCGTTCCTGCGCCGCGAGGTGCTGCCCCACGCCGCCGACGCCTGGTATGTCCCCGACAGCGTGAAGACCGGCTACGAGATCAGCTTCACCCGCTACTTCTACAAGCCCCAGCCGCTCCGGACGCTGGACGAGATCCGCGCCGACATCCTGGCGCTGGAGAGAGAGACCGAGGGGCTGCTGGAGGAGATCATTGGCACTGGAGGCACGGACCGATGAGCGAGAACCCGAAGGTCTACCTCACGCGCGGAGGCAAGCTGGGCGAAGACGAGGATGTGGCGCTCGAGCACGCTCTCGCGGTCATCGGCTTCCGCGACATCCCCTCGCTCGAATCGGCAAAGGACTACGACGCCGTCTTGGCGCTCACGGAAAAGCACATGCCGGGTGCGAAGGCCCGCGCGATCGTCAATCGCGCCGGGCAGCTCTGGGCCTTCGCCGTGGCGATGAAGGAAGGCGACCTCGTCGTGATGCCGCGCAAGCTCACGTCGCAGCTCGCCCTCGGCCGCGTGACCGGCCCCTACCGCTACCAGAAGCTCGGGGAAGAGGACCGACACACGCGCCCCGTGAGTTGGGAGCGGCCGGACGTTCCGCGCACCGCCTTCGAGCAGGACCTGCTGCACTCCTTCGGCGCGTTCATGACCGTGTGCAATATCTCCCGAAACGACGCCGAGCGCCGCGTCGCGGTGGTGCTTGCGGGCAAGGAGGACCCCGGACCGCGCGTCGGCCTGGGGAACGCGAAGAAGCCGGGCGTCTCGCCGCCCGTGATCGAGCCGGAGGAGGTCCCGGATTTGGGGCAGCTCGCCCACGACCAGATCGTCGCACACATCCAGGCCCGCTTCGCCGGCCATGCACTGGCGACCCTCGTGGATGCGGTGTTGCAGGCCGATGGCTGGGTCACCAAGGTCTCGCCGCCGGGAGCCGACGGCGGCGTGGACATCCTCGGCGGCCGCGGGTCGCTGGGTCTCGACGAGCCGCGCCTGTGCGTGCAGGTGAAGTCGCAAAACAGCCCGGCGGACGTCACGGTGTACCGGACGCTGCAAGGCACGATGCAGACCTACAAGGCCGAGCAGGGACTTCTGGTCTGCTGGGGCGGCTTCAACAAGGTGGTGCTCGCCGAGTCGCGGCAGGGTCATTTCAGCGTACGGCTCTGGGACAGCCGGGATGTCGTAGAGGCGATCTACCGAACGTATGAGCACCTGCCGGCGGAGATCCAGGCGGAGCTACCACTCAAGCGCGTCTGGATGCTCGTGCCCGAGGACACCGAGGCATGATCGCCGACGTCAAACCCTATCCCGCGATGAAGGATTCCGGCGTGTCATCGCTGGGAGCGGTGCCCGCACAATGGAACATCCGGAAGCTGCGGGGACTCCTCCGTAGGGTGACGGAGCGGAACCGTCCTGACTTACCGCTTCTGTCGGTAGTGCGGGAGCTAGGTGTCATTCTCCGCAACAGGACGGGGCATGACGAGAACCACAATTACATCCCGGAGGACCTCAGCAACTACAAGGTCGTTCGCGAAGGCCAATTTGCCATGAACAAGATGAAGGCGTGGCAGGGGTCGTATGGCGTGTCCAAGTACGACGGCATCGTGAGCCCAGCCTACTTCGTGTTTGACTTGACGGGAGTCGACGCTTCATTTTTCCATTCTGCAATTCGCTCATCGGCCTACGTCCCGTCGTTCACGCGCGCTTCAGACGGGGTGCGGATCGGTCAGTGGGATCTCTCGGAATCGCGAATGCGGGAGACTGCCTTTGCTGTGCCGCCCCTCCCAGAGCAAGCCACCATCGTCCGCTTCCTCGACTACGCCGACCGGCGGGTCCGGCGCTTCATCCGCACGAAGCAGAATCTGATCAAGCTGCTGGAGGAGCAGAAACAAGCCATCATCCACCGCGCCGTCACCCGCGGCTTGCCAGCCGAAGCCGCGGCGAAGGCGGGCCTCGACCCCAATGTCCGCCTCAAGCCCTCCGGCGTGGAGTGGCTGGGGGATGTACCGGAGCACTGGGAGGTTTGGCGGATCGGACACTTTGCCGCTGTCGGCAATGGCTCGACCCCGTCGCGCGGCAACTCGGGGTACTGGACCGACGGAACGTACCCCTGGCTCAACAGCAGCAGCGTTCACGCGGGAACGATCACGGCTTCCGACCAGTTCGTTACCGATAGGGCACTGCGAGAGTGCCATCTACCCCGTGTGCCCGCAGGCAGCTTGCTGATGGCCATCACCGGGCAGGGTAAGACACGGGGAACAGCCGCTGTCCTAGCAATCGAAGCCACAATCAACCAGCACATCGCCTTCATCACCCTCCGGAAGGGCGCCCCCATCGCACTACCAGAGTATTTGCACAAGGTGCTTGTCGCCGCTTATTCGGAACTTCGACGCCTGAGTAACGATTCTGGCAGCACAAAAGGTGCGCTTACATGTGAGGACCTCCGACTTTTCCGTGTGGTGCTGCCGCCGGTTACCGAGCAACGGGACATCCTGCGATGGTTACAGAATGCTATCGCTAGGATTGAGGCGTCGCTTCAGCTTGCCCAACACGAAGTCTCGCTCCTGCGCGAGTACCGCACCCGCCTGATTGCCGACGTGGTCACCGGCAAGCTCGA
>JACCZQ010000391.1 GCA_013695905.1 Chthoniobacterales bacterium | reverse complement strand
GACACGCTCCGCGCGCTACCGCTGCGCGGGCTTAAACAAGAAGCGGAACGCACGCAGCGCAGCCGGGTGATAGATCGTCGAGTGTTTCTCGTGGGGCATCGGCTCGTAGTGCCATTTCGTTCCAGCCGGAGCGCTCTTCTTTAAGATCTCCGCGAAACCTTCCCCCAGCGCGGCCGCGTCGTTGCTCATCGCGAAGTAGAGCTTCTTCTCGAGCTTCCCGGCTTTGGCTAGCTGCTCGGGCGCGATCTTCAGCAGGTGCTCGTCGTTCCACCAGAGACTCGGGTCGAACGCGATGTAGGTGTCGAACAGATCTGGCTCGAGCAGCAGCGTCTCGATCACGAACAAGCCAGCCAGCGACTCGCCGACGATGGCCGTTTCATCGGTCGTGCGATAGCGCTTCTTCACCTCCGGCGTCAGCTCGGTGCGCACGAACTTCCGGAAGGCCTCCGATCCCCCGACCCTCGGCGCAATCTCCTTGTCTTTCGAATTCTCCGTCGGGCCAGTCAGATCGCGCCTCCGCTCGGTATTCTCGATCCCGACCAGCACGAAAGGCCGCATCGTCCCATTCCCCACGCCCACCTGCACCAGCCCGGCGACATGCAAAAAATCCTCTGCGACGCCGCCGTCCGGCATGTAAAGCACCGGGAACCGCGTCTCGCCCGCTTCCGCATAACCCGGCGGAAGATAAACATTGACCCGTCGCGTCTCGCCAACGGCTTTGGATTCAATCGTAAAAGCCTCGCCGATGACGAGCGGCTCCGCACCGTCCCGTCCGACAGCCGCAAGTTCTGCGGCCAGCAGGAGAGCACAAACGACAAAGAGTTTTCGCAAGAACAGGCTCATTTCACTCGGAACGACTGCGACGCATGATACAATTGAGCATGCAAAAGACGATCGCGAAATTCCGCAGCTTCGAGGAAGCGGAAAAAGCTGACCGTGATTTCTACAAAAGGCTGACGCCGCAGGAACGTCTGCAGATTCTCCTCGAACTCCTCGCCCATGACCCTGAGCAGCGACTTGAGAGAGTTTCTCGCATTACTAAACTCTCACCGCGTTGACTACCTCATCGTCGGTGCCTACAGCCTCGCGTTCCACGCGCGGCCGCGGGTTCGGCGACTTGGGAATCACTGCCGCCGACTTCACCGCGCCCGACCGAGTCATTCAACTCAGTCGTGCGCCCAATCGGATCGATCTTCTTACTGGCATCAGTGGCGTCACCGCGGATGAAGCCTTTCCGAGCCGGATCGCGAACAAACGTGCGGTCGGTCGCCCGCAAGATATTGCTGACCTGAGCGAACTCGAAAACTGAACCTGCTTCGATGCGGACAGTCGGCCCCTTCGCCGCAAAATGCCGGATATTTGTGTCAATACTCGGCTCTAACCCCCGCGCTTCGCTTCGAATTTTCCCACTTCGGCTATCGGATTTCGAGCAAATCGAACAGTAAAGAGTCGACGTATCGCTTTAGTTGGCGCGCCTCATCTCGCGTCGTGGTCAAATGCGTCGAGACTGACCCCGGTCGTAAAACGCCCGGGCAATGTCAGCTCCCAAGGCTTCGATTAACTCCAGAGACTTCTCGGCAACGGTGCGATGTGTTGCTCCTTTTCCTCGGGACCGCAAGATGAAACGCACCTTTTGTTTCATCGTTGGCTGCGTGCGGCCCTTCTCTAGAGCGAACCCGACTTGCTGCGTCACGGCGTCGTCGGGGGCTAGCTGATCGAGGGTTTCTCGAAAAGC
Source organism: Chthoniobacterales bacterium (assembly GCA_013695905.1). GTDB lineage: Bacteria > Verrucomicrobiota > Verrucomicrobiia > Chthoniobacterales > UBA10450 > JACCTI01. The sequence continues at coordinate 2,761 of JACCZQ010000391.1, read as the reverse complement.
TTCCCGCAGTTCCGTCGCCGTTCCGCGATAGGAAACCCGAGGCGACATGGATGTCAGGTCTTGAATAGCTTGCTCATACGATTGTGCCGCTGAAGGGACTAGGCTCGTGAGCGTCTGTATCAGAACCATCTCCTCCTGCGTGTACAACGGCGCTTGCAGCGCGTTCGTTGTGCCGCTCCGCGATCCACTGATGCGATAGACGTCAATCTCGATTGCGCGCTTCTTCAGGGCGGCCACCCGCTTCACGAATGACTGACGAAGATTGTTGCCTGAAGCTAACCGGATCATCTCTTGCCACTCGAGGTCGTGCTCTCGCAACGCCTCTTCCGGCACGACGTCTATGATTTCTGGTCTGACACTTTGGAAATACTCTTTCGCTGCTTCCACCATGTCACGCTTCAGCGGCTTTGAATTTAGATTGACCGACTTGCCGCCGCGAGACCAGCAAGAATTCGGTCGAGCGTCTCGACGTTGTCCGTCGCCACTTGGGATTGCTCCGAGTACGGCCTATGCGTCAGACTTGTGACGCGGCAGGCTGTGGACCACCAAATTGTAGCCGACAGGGTTGAGCTTGTACGCTCCTGCGCCGAGCGAGTCTAGATATCCGGCGTTTTTCGTGTTCGTTAGGGTGAACTGTGGCTTCTTTGGCAGCTTGAAGCCGGCGATCTTGAATTGCGTCTCCAGATCCTTCAGCGTTATCGTCTCTTTGCGATCCGCCAGTGGCGCGAGGTGCGAAAGATAGTATGCGACGACCACAGCCATCTCGATCGCCGACTTTGGCTGCTTTTCATCTTTTAGCGCCTTGATGTGCACGCCCGTAGCTGTGGTGATTGACGGCTCGGCTACCACCCTTGGCATCGCGGATGAGACTTGCGTAGACGCAATCTCCGCGTCTAATTTATCAGCCATTCGTCAATCGTGCCGGAACGCACAGCGTCACGCAAGAGCGTTCGTCAACGTGATGCTTTGCGGCACAAAAACAGCCGGGCCCCTTTCGAAGCCCGGCTGCTCTGATTCATGCTGTGGTTCGGCTTAGTAGTCCATGCCACCCATTCCGCCCATGCCGCCGCCTGGCATACCGCCGCCGGCGCCACCCTTATCCTTCTCAGGAGATTCGGTGATGATGGCTTCGGTGGTGAGCAACAGACCGCTGATCGACGCCGCGTTCTGCAACGCGCTGCGTGTCACCTTGGTCGGATCGACGACGCCGGCTTTGACGAGATCCTGGTAAGCGCCAGTCGCGACGTTGTAACCTTCGTTGCCTTTGCGGGCTTCTTCCGGCGAGGCGCCGGACACAGGCGAGGACGCCCGCGCTACCCAGTCCTGCACTGCCTGCCCTGAGCGCAGCCGAAGGGATGAGCGCGCCTTTTTGGCCCGCGTTATCGGCCAGGGTGCGGAGTGGAGCTTCCACCGCGCGGCGGATGATCGCCATGCGACTTCTCGCCGGATGAGAAAAAGAACGGTATTCTTGAACGGACACCGGGGCAGAACCGTAGCAAAGAGCTGGAGGGGGATGCTTTCTTTTTCGCCCTGGTGCGGATATCTTCACCGCGTGAGCACCATCAGCGCAATCCTCGAACCCGACGCCGACGGCACGCTGCACCTGCCGCTGCCAGCAGAACTGCGTGGTGGCAAAGTGAGGGTGGAGGCAAAGGTGGAGGCTGTGGAGACCCCTGCGCAGGGTGAGGAGCAACGAAAAAGGGAGTTGCTTGAGATTGTGACACGGATTCGCCTGAGGAACCCGTTCAAGGATATCGCGGACCCGGTGGCTTGGCAGCGAGAGATGCGCGAGGACGTGTTGCTGCCCGATCGGGAGTGACGCGGAATGTATTTGCTGGACAGCAATATTCTCATTTACGCCAGCCAGCCGGGAAACGAGTTTCTCGATCCGTGGTTGACCGCGGAAGGGACGCGGATATCCGCGATCAGTATCCCTGAGGTGCTGGGATTCACTGGACTCAACGCGGAGGATGAGACGATCTTCGAGGTATGGTTTGCGCGATTTTCTGTCCATGCCGTGACGGAGCCAATCCTCCGAAGGGCCGCGGCCTTGCGTCGCCAGCGACGGATGAGACTCGGGGATTCGATCATCGCTGCGACGACGCTGGAGATCGGCGGGGAATTGGTGACACGCAATGTGGGCGACTTCGCGCACGTTGCCGGGCTGAAGCTAACCAATCCGTTCGCGCCGCGGGAGAGCGCCTGAGTCGGCTTGCGCACGCAACGCTGATCAGCTGGGTTCCTCGACGCGCCGCCGCCCTCAAAGCAAAACAGCCGGGCCCCTTGCGGAACCCGGCTGTTGTTGATTGCTTTGGTTAGCGAATGGTAACGGGACTTAGTCCCGAAATTCTTCGGGGTTTCGGCCGAGGCGACCTCAATAGTCCATCCCGCCCATGCCGCCCATTCCACCCATGCCGCCAGGAGGCATGCCACCGCCGCCCTTCTCCTTCTCAGGAGATTCGGTGATGATTGCTTCCGTGGTGAGCAACAGACCGCTGATCGACGCCGCGTTCTGCAACGCGCTGCGTGTCACCTTGGTCGGGTCCACGACGCCGGCTTTGACGAGATCCTCGTACTGGCCAGTCGCGACGTTGTAACCTTCGTTGCCCTTCCGCTTCTTCACTTCCTGCACGATGAGCGCGCCTTCCTGGCCTGCGTTATCGGCCAGAGTGCGAAGAGGCTCTTCGATCGCGCGGCGGATAATCGCCACGCCGACTTTCTCGTCGCCTTCGAGGTCTTTGATGCCATCGAGGGCCTTCTG
>JACCZQ010000386.1 GCA_013695905.1 Chthoniobacterales bacterium | reverse complement strand
TCGGCCATTTCGCCGCCGCGAAGGGCTTTGGCGGATTGCTCGCCGAGGACCCAGCGGACGGCGTCGAGGACGTTGGATTTGCCGCAGCCGTTGGGGCCGACGACAGCGGTGACGCCTTCGTGGAATTGGAAGATGGTTTTGTCGGCGAAGGACTTGAAGCCGATGAGTTCGAGGGATTGGAGGTGCATGGCGGGGAGGGCGGCTGGGCCTTGAGTGTGCTTATCGCAATTGGGTGTGGTGGACAAGACTTTTTTGGGGCGGAGCTACAAGATGTTGGGGTGGGGTTCCGGAAGGATTTTGCCCGCGAATGACGCGAATGGGCGCGAATGGGGGAAGAGGATGCGGGTGCGCCACAGTGGTGCGGGGCGCTGCGAGCCGGAATCCTGTTGCGCTCCCTCTGGGCTTTACCGGCCGCGCCCTGTCGGCTTCGGTTTGCGCCCCTACTCTTTCTGTTCTTCGGGAGCGCGCTCTTTGGCGATGATCTTGAACTTTCCTTTGCCGTCGAATTGCACAGTGAAACGCATCGGTGGATCGAAGTCGGCGCCCGATTCATCGGATAGCACTCGATCATGGCGCAGCTGCAGAACTCCGGGTTTTATCCAGCGGATTGGGTTGATGTACTGATTGCGCACCTGGTGCCTGGTGGGCAGCGACAATTTAGCGGGATCGCCCACCCCCCGGAACTTCCCGCCCTGCAGGTGGTAAACAGCTGTCTGGCTCTGGAGGTAAGCCACTCCGGTGGCAGCTCAGCGGAAGGGATCGATGATCCGGACGCTGCGGATGACCTGCCCATGGCTCATGTCTTCGGAATAAAGATGCGCACAACGGGCGGCGGCGGCAGCGGTCACTACCAAGGCCCAGAAAGAGACGCCGTCCGTTACCGAACAGTCGATTGCTTCAAATAGCATCGCCTCCGACGGAGCGACCACTTCGAAGCTGGTCCACCTTTTTAGGATCGCTTTTGCGGTGAGGGGATCGAGGCCGAGCTTACGCGTGGCGGTCCAGAAGAACTCCTGTTCCACCTGAAGGGAAACGACTCCGGCGCCGCCGGCTTCGACGCGGCGGAGGAGTTCGCGTGCGATCACCTGTTTGCGGCGATCGCGCGCATCGTAGGCATACACGAAGATGTTTGTGTCGATGAACTCTTTCACGACGGACTCTCGCCACGGCTGTCGTAAATCTCGGAGCGGTTCCACTTCCAGCCGCGCGAGTCGGCTCCATCAGCGAGGCGGAAACTTTCCTCGAGCGGGGAATCGCCGGCCGGAGCGGTGACGGTGCGCTCCAGCAGCTCGCGGATCATCTGATTCAAGGTGGTGCCGTGACGCTGCGCGTAAGCGCGGGCCTGGCGCAGGATCTCGTCATCGACAGAGAGCGTGACGTTTCGCATTCACACATAGTATGTGTGCACATTCAAAGTTCAAGCAGTCTGGCCAAGCCGAGCGATCTCCGCCTCGACCGGAATCACCGTGACGAGGGCTGCGCCGCAGCGCCAGATCCAGCCACTGATCAGGCGGCAGACGGTTTTGTTGAGGAGGTATTCAGAGTTGCCGTCTTTATAGACGCGGCGGGTGACGCGGACGTCGTGCCAGTCGGTGCCGAGCTCCTGTGCGCAATCGGTGAAGGTGAGGGAGACTTCGGCGAAACCGAGGGGCTTGCGCGAGTCGGCACTTTTTCTGCTCTCCACAGGTTGATGCAGTTGTTCGAAGTTTATCAGGAGGGCTACCACACCCCGCTGAGTGCGACGGAGATTGCAGAGACATTTCGCGCCGGAAGGATCCAACGGGATACGCGGTGCAGAGCACTTGATAAGCGCGTATGGCGGACGGTCGACGAGCTGTTCCCGCTCCTTAAGTATGGCGGCTCTGGAAGCCAAGACAACTTCGCTGGAGACGAGCCATCGTTCTCGCAGTGGCGCGCCACTGTAGTTGTGGGGGCGGTGGTCCTGATGCTGTGTGCCGCAGGTGGACTGATGTATCGAGCTGCTGCAGAGCATCGGTCCTCCGCGACGCCCTCGCTCGCTAAACCCCGTTATGTGCCGCCGACGACCAGCAATAGTCCGCCGCCTCGAAGTACGCCGCCGCCGCTCCCTCCAGGCATCGTACCACCTCCTGCGGCCACGCCCGGCCACGCGCGACGGCAGCCAGCGCCGCGAGTCGCGCCGTCTCCCCAGTCCCGAAATCACCACTTCCAAGAAAATCAGCGTCGTCTTGAGGAAGAACGTCGGCGGCGTGAGCAGGACGCGCGTGAGCGGGCAGCTCTCGCCGACCAACTTCGCGCACAGATCGGACGGCAGGCGAATCAGCGGCAAGACGTCGCCGGGAGCGACATCCATTTACCGTTAGACGAGGAGCGCGTGATCAATGTGGGTGGGGTGCAGGTCCGCATCAAAGTGCACGATAACGACGTCACCAGCTTCGACTTCTGGATCAATGGCGAGTGGCGCCGCGACGTTCGAAAGAACAAGGGCATCAGTGGCAGCCGAACGGACGAAACACTGATCTACAGGACCGGGAACGCGGAGCTTTATTATGTCTGGGAAATCAGCGGGAAGCTCAACCATTGCCGGCTGCGAGTCCGTGCGCAGTGATGCGGCGGGCCTAAATCAGGCAGAGGATGCTCAGCTTTCACGCGCGGAAGAGCCGCCCCATTTGTGAACTTCGCAGCACCATTGGTGCAGCCAGCTTCTATTTTTCGTCGCCCGGCAGTGGCTGAGCAGCGGGCACACTCGCCAGATACTTCTCGAAATCCTCCCGGCGCCCCTCGGCCGCTTCGCGCCGGAGGTAATCCATTGTCATCATCACCGCCAGCTTCTCGCCCGCGGCGCTGGCCAGGAACTGCGCCACGGAAAAGCCTTCCCGTGCGGCGAGATCCTCGATGTTTTTTGCGACCGATTCCGGCAGTTGGACCGTGTGCGTGCTCATGGCTGTTTCCTAACGAGGTTCAGAAAATCGCGCGCATCTATGAAGCGGCGATCGCGTGCTCGCGTGCCTCTTCCAGCAGCGTGATCACCTGCTCGCGATTGACGCTTGGAAAGCCATCGAGGAATTCCTCGATCGAATCGCCTGCTTCGAGATGGTTGAAGAGGCTTTTCACGGGGACGCGCGTCCCGGAAAAGACCGGCTCGCCCCCGAGAACATCGGGATCCTGGGTCACGACCTTGCTCATGAATTCGCCAGCGTAATCAATACCGACCGAACGCGCAAACCCGCTGCCGTTTCGGAGACGTCCGACGGCACCCGTGTTCGTCGGATGCCAGGCCGCAGAAAGGCAAGTGATTTGCAGTCGTCACCGCTGTTCGTTTTAGCCACGGATCGACCCGGATCAAACACGGATGAGAGCGAGATCAGGAGAAAAGATTGTCGAATTCGTTGTGCGTGCCGATCCAGAACCACTCAATTGCATCGCCAGAACGCTCGCCCACAGCCCGATATTGCTTTCCAATCCGAACGGACCAGGCATTCGGGACGCGATTGAGCTTCTTGAAGTGAAGCGAGGGATGCCCCGGCTCTTGCATGAAGAGACGATAGGCGCGCCTGGCTGACTCCTGTGTGCGTGGATCTCGAGCCTCGCGAAACCACGCCTGAAGCTCGGACGCGTGAGGGACTTCACATCCGGTCGAGGTCGAGAGGCTCGGCTCCACCCTCGGCGCGGGATTGATGCATGAATTCTTCGAGCTTCGGCCGCGGGCGCGGATCATTGATGATGCGCTCCCACGCCGCGTCGCCGTCCTCTTGCTGCGTCACCGGCGCGATATTACCCTGCGACGCCGCAACTTCCCTGACCCGGCCTTTAATGAAAAGGACGAAGTCCAGAACCTCGGTTTGTTTGTCTGGAGGGAGAGCCGCGCTTTCTTCGGCGATCCGCGCCGCGACGTCGGCTGTCGCTGCTTCTGACATACGGCGAGTTTATCTACAAGGCGGACACTGTCGATGCCGTTTCGGAGACGTCCGACGGCATCCGTGTTCGTCGGATGCCCACTCGGTGGGAGCGAGAAAGACTTTCCGGTTCGCATTCCAGACCCGGTACTGCTTGCGCCAGTCCCATTCGCCGGCGGCTCCAGGGTGCTGCAGCTCAGTTTTCGTTCGAATGGTTCGAGAATGCGTCGTGATTTTCACTCCGCTCGCGTGGAACACGAAAATGCTCGTCCAGCATTGCCTCCAGCTCAGCCAATCCTCGCGCCAACTCCTCCCGCGGCGCGACCAATTCGGGATGCGTCGTGGCGTCGAACCACTCCGCCAGCGCGGTCTCGCACCGCTTCGAGAGCGGCCCCTTGCGGAGGCCACCGTCATCCCGGCGCGAAAGCGTATCGAGCTGCGCCGCCCGCCGCTGCACATCCCGAATCTTCTCTAGCGCCACCTCCTCCGTGATCTCCCCCGTCTCCACCTGCTGCAGTTGCCGGCATTCGAAGCGCCGGCAGCGCTCCGGCCGCTGCGCGTAGATCGAACACTGCCCGTCGTGGTGGGCGGGGCACGGCTGGAGAATCCAATCCTGCCGGCGTTTGCGCTTTAGCTTTAGTCCCAGCGCCACTAATGCCGGCGCCGCATCATTTGGCTGCAGGCGCACCGTATGAAACATCACCCCGTTGCAACAGAGCCCGCAAGCGTTGCAAAGCCGCTCCGATACGGATGAGCGGGTGGGTTCGAACGGGATCCGGTCGCTGAACGACGTTTGCGGTTCTGAGTTCATCGGTCGGGTTTCAAGTCAACGGCGATTTCGGCGAATTGGGCTAGGGCGGCCTCGAGGTCTTCGACGATCTCAGCGGCGATGACTTCGGGGTCGGGAAGGTTGGCGCTGTCTTCGAGGCTCTCGTCTTTGAGCCAGAAAATGTCGAGGTTGATCTTGTCGCGTTTGATTAGCTCTTCGTAGCTGAAGCTCCGAAATCGCTCACTTTCCTTTCTTTCAAATCGATTCGCCCCGGATCTGTCGGGGTTGAAGCGGTCGCTCTCTTTGCGGTCGTGGCGGTTTCCCGCTGGAGGGCTGGCCGCCGTGCCGGCCCTGGCCTTGGACGAGACGGCGCTCGTCCCTCCAAAATAGCAGGCGACGAAGTCGTCGAGGTCGGTGCGCTTGAGGGCGTTTTCTTTTAGGGTGAAATGCTGGTTGGTGCGCAGGTCGTAAATCCAGAGCTTCTGCGTCCACGGCTTTTCCTGGGCGGGTTTGCGGTCGAAGAAGAGGACGTTTGCCTTCACTCCTTGCGCGTAGAATATGCCGGTGGGCAGCCGCAAAAGGGTGTGGACGTCGGCTTGCTTGAGCAATGCGCGCCTTATCGTTTCCCCCGCGCCGCCTTCGAAGAGGACGTTATCAGGTAACACAACTGCCGCGCGGCCGTGCTGTTTGAGGATGGTGAAAATGTGCTGGAGGAAATTGAGCTGTTTGTTGCTCGTGCTTGCCCAGAAGTCGTCGCGATTGATGATGAGCGATTCCTTCGAGGTCTCGCCCGCTTCGTTGACGATGGTGACACTGCTCTTCTTCCCGAAGGGCGGATTAGCCAGGACGATGTCGTATTCGCCGTGCTTGGCGGCGAGCGCGTCTTTGGTCACGACCGGCATTCCGTCAGTTAGATTGTCAGCCTCTGGCCCGATGCCGTGCAGGAGCAGGTTCATCGCGCAGAGGCGCGTGACGCTGTCGACCAGCTCGATGCCGAAGAGAGTGCCGCTCTTGAGCTTTTTCTTTTGCTCCCGGTCGAGCTTGTAATGCTTGGCGATGTAATCATGCGCCGCGAGCAGGAAACCGCCTGTGCCGCAGGCCGGATCGCAGATCGTGACCGCCTGTCCGGCTCCGGACCCGGGTTGCGGAACGATTGCGCCCACCATCGCGGCGATGAGCGGGCGCGGGGTGAAGTATTGGCCCGCGCCGCCTTTCACGTCCTCGGCGTTCTTTTGCAGCAACCCTTCGTAGGCGTCGCCCTTCACGTCGGCGGAAAGGCTGGACCATTGCTCTTTGTCGATCAGGTCCACGATGAGGCGGCGGAGCTTGGCCGGGTCCTGGATTTTGTTTTGCGCCTTGCGAAAGATGATGCCGAGCATGCCCGACCGCTTGCCGAGTTCCTCCAGCGTATGGCGATAATGAATTTCGAGATCGTCGCCATCCAGCTTGAGCAAGCTCGGCCAATCGAAACCTTTTGGAATCGCGGAAGGCGTCCCCCGCAGGCGCGACTGCTCATCCGCCATTTTCAGGAACAACAAAAACGTCAACTGCTCGACGTAATCGCCGTAGGACAGGCCATCATCCCGCAGGATGTTGCAGTAGTTCCAGAGTTTCTGGACGAGTGCTCCGGGTGCGGTCATCGCTCAAGCGACGCGCGCGAACTGTATTACGGCTTCCTGATTTGCGAATGGAACGACGATCGTGTCCAGGGCTCTTAGCTCTTTAGCAATCTCTAAACC
>JACCZQ010000379.1 GCA_013695905.1 Chthoniobacterales bacterium | reverse complement strand
CACAGATAATCCAGCGGACGTTGAGCGATCGCAGCGCCCAGATATTCGCGCGATGATTCAGCTCGTGCGGCAGCAGCCGGTGACCGCGCCCGTGCCGCGGCAAGAAATACACCTGCCGCCCGTGCATCGTCCCGCCGAAGATCACATCCGACGGCGCGCCGAACGGCGTCTCCACCTGGTGCTCGGTAGGATTCTCCACCCCCTCCATCTGGTAAAGACCGCTGCCTCCGATGATGCCAATGGCGGGTGCTGTTACTGCGCTCATGCCGTGCACTAAACGGGAGCGGCTCCGGATTGGGAAGCGCAATCACAAGAGGCGTCTCGCATCCATCACAACGCTCCGCGTCGCAACCGGCCCTGTAGCTGTCGCCCTGCGGGCGACACGGGTATGTGCCGGCTTTACAGCTAGCCACGCACAAACCCGTGCGGCGTATAGCGCCGCAGCTACATACGATCGGCGCGATTTCTTCTGGTGGTGCAAATCCCAACCCGCTACACAAGGCACACGTATGGGAGTCCTCCGCCTCCTCGCGCTCCTGCTCTCGCTGCTCCTCGTCGCCTGCGGCGGCCCGCGCAGTGCCACACCACCAGCGACGGCGGATCGCGTCGCCTCGTCGTACACCGCTGCACCCGAAACCGCTGCCACTGCCGAAGAGCGCCCCGGCCTCGGCACCCGCTGGGGAGAGACACGGCTCTCCCGCGCCCGCGCTGTCCGCTTCCGCCGCGCCGAGGGCCGGCCGCTCGCCGTTTCCGCCGTCTATTATAATGACGCGCCGGGCATCACCGCCATGTCAGCTGGCGCCCCGCTGCGCCGCACCTGGCCGATTCTCGCCGGACCCGCCGGCGCGGTCGTCTCCGTCGGTCTCCGCGACGCCGGTGGCGCACTCCTACCCGGCACCTTGATCGGCAACCGCTGGTTCGTCGTCGGCGAGCAAAACCGCCGCTACACCGTCAGCGTGCGGAACCGCACCAGCCAGCGCCTGGAGGTGGTGCTCTCCGTGGACGGGTTGGATGTCATCGATGGCCGCCCCGCGCATTTTCGGAAACGCGGCTACCTGCTGGAGCCAAACAGCCGCATCGAAGTGGACGGCTTCCGCCAAAGCTACGACGCTGTGGCGGCGTTCCGCTTCGGCTCGGTCGCGGAGTCGTATGCAAATCAGCGCTTCGGCGAAGCGCGCAACGTGGGCGTGATCGGCCTCGCCGTCTTCCACGAGCGCGGCACCGATCCGTGGCAGACGAACGAGATGTTGCGCCGCCTCCGGGCGAATCCGTTCCCCGGGCGGTTCGCCACCCCGCCGGAGCGCTGACGCGCTGAGGCGCTGGGGAACGGTGAATGGTGATCAGTGATAAGTGAGTGGTGAAACGCCGCTGCACGTGCGGCCTCTTCTTACTTCTCGCTTTTTACTTCTCACTTCTCACACAACCCCTTCCCTCCCCCGCTCGCGAACCGCACCACCCTGTGCCAAACTCCGGTCCGCCGATGCCGAAATTCTACATCAAGACCTACGGCTGCCAGATGAACGAACGCGACTCCGAGCAGGTGGCGCATTCCCTCATCGAGCGCGGCCACCAGCAGGTGACACATGAGCACGACGCCGACGTGGTCCTCCTGAACACCTGCAGCGTGCGCGACATGGCTGACCAGAAGGCGCTCGGAAAAATGGGAATGATGGGGCAGATCGCGAAGCAGCGCCCGGAGGTGGTGTTCGGCTTCCTCGGCTGCATGGCACAGGCGCGCGGCGACTCTTTGTTCAAAGGGCTGCCCCACCTCGACATGGTGGTCGGGACGCAGAAATTCCACCGCGTCGCGGACTACGTGGAGGAGTTGCTGGAGAAAAAGCGGACGCGACGCATGGACGATCCGCGCCTCTCGATCTGCGACACCGCCGAGGAAGCCGGCTCACAGGAAACGATCCGGGAGCAGCAGCTCGCGCCGCGGCAGGCGACGGCGTTCGTCTCGATCATGCAAGGCTGCAACATGCATTGCACGTTTTGCATCGTGCCCCGGACGCGCGGCGTGGAGCGGAGCCGCTCGATCCACGAAATCGTCCAGGAGGTCCGCGGCCTCGTCGCGCGCGGCGTGCAGGAAGTGACGCTGCTCGGCCAAATCGTGAATCTCTACGGCCGGCACGAGTTTCCGAAGATCGGGAACAAGAGTCCCTTTGTGCAATTGCTCGAGGCGGTGCACGCCGTCGAGGGCCTGGCGCGGCTGCGCTTCACCTCGCCCCATCCGATCGGCTTTCGCGACGACCTCATCCAGACACTCGCGGAGCTGCCGAAGCTCGCCGAGCACGTGCACCTGCCGTTGCAGTCGGGATCAAATCGCATCCTGAAGGCCATGCACCGCCCTTACAGCGCGGAGAAATATCTCAGCCTCGTCGAGCGCATCCGGCAGGCGCAGCCGCATGTCGCCATTACGACCGATGTGATCGTCGGGTTCCCGGGCGAAGAGGAGAGCGACTACGCGCAGACCCGCGAGCTGGTGGAACGCATCCAATTCGATAACGCTTTCATCTTCCGCTACTCACCACGCGCGGAGACACCCGCCGCCACGGCCGCCGGGCAGCTGCCGGAGTTGATCAAGGAACAGCGGAACCAGGACCTCCTCCGGGTGGTGGACGCCTCCGCCCATCGCGCCAATGATCGGCTCGTCGGCCGGCAGGTGGAGATCCTCTGTGAAGGCACGAGCCCGCGGAACGCGGCGCGGCTGATGGGCCGCACCCGCACCAACAAGATTGTCGTGTTCGAAAATGAGCGCGATCGAGCCGGCGAGCTCGTGCAGATCCACGTCCAGCAGGCGAACGGTTTCAGCTTGTATGGAACGCCGGTCGTGTAACTCTCCCGCTCTGCGCTCCGTATGATTTACGAATTGTCCCTGCGGACCGCCGGCCTCCTCGCCGGTGTGTTTCTTCTGCTCCTCACGCTGCCAGGGCTGCTCCTGCCGGGACCAGTGCGGGAATGGTGGCGGAAGCTGCCGCGGTCGCGCGGGGCCGGTGTGGTGCTGCTCAGCATCGCTTTCGGCTGGAGCCTCTGGCTGCTCGCCACGATGGAAATGGGCGAGTTCTCCGGGTTTCGCCGCCCGCTCCTGATCGCGCTGCCGATCGGCTTCGTGCTCGTGTTGCGCTTTGTGAATGAATTTCTTGCCGTGCGCGCGCTCGGCATTCTGTTGTTGCTCGCGGCGGAACCATTGCTGGAGGCGGCGTTGCTCCGCTACGAAATGAGCCGGCTGCTGGTGACAGCGCTCGCCTACGCGCTGATCGTGAAAGGGATGTTCTGGGTGACGATGCCGTACCTGATGCGCGATCACATCGCCTGGAGCACACGCAGCACCGGACGCTGGCTCACGCTGAACACGCTGGCGCTACTTTACGGGGCGGTGCTTCTGTTCTTCGCGCTCACCCGCTATTGATGCGCGGCGGCGGGTTTTCTCGTGAAGCGAATCCTCGTCATTCGCGGCGGCGCGATTGGCGATTTCATCCTGACGCTGCCGGCGATCAGACTGCTGCGCGAGGAATACCCGCACGCGCATCTCGAGATCCTCGGCTACAAACACATCGTCGCGCTGGCGGAGGGTCGCTACTACGCGCAGGCGACTCGCTCTATCGAATACGGCGCGCTCGCGAGTTTCTTCGCGCGCGGTGCGGAGCTGCCGGATGAGCTGGCGGATTACTTCAGCGACTTCGAGCTGGTGGTGAGCTACCTCTTCGATCCCGACGGTATTTTCCAGCAGAACCTCGCTCGCTCCGGGGTGGATTATTTCATCTCCGCGAATCCGAAGATGGCCGGCGACAAACACGCGGCGGTGCAGCTCGCCAATGCGCTCCGTGAGCAGCTGCACCTGCGGTTGTCCGATCCCGCCGCGAGACTCTACCCCTCGCTCGCCGATCGCGCGGCGGCGCAGACATTCCTCGCCGGCACCACACCGCCGGTCGTGGCGCTGCACCCCGGCAGCGGAAGCGAAACAAAGAACTGGCCTATCGAGCAGTGGGTGCAGCTCGGTGACGCCTTGTTAAAAGCACGTCTGGCAACATCGCTCCTCGTCATCGGCGGCGAAGCCGACGAGCAACAGCTCGCCGCGTTCCGCGCATCACGCCGCGACGAACGCATCCGGTTCGCGCAGAACCTGCCGCTGCCGGAGCTCGCCGCAGTGGTCGAGCGTTGCGCGCTCTTCCTTGGCCATGACAGCGGCATCTCGCATCTGGCAGCGGCCGTCGGGACGCCGTGTCTGCTGCTCTTCGGCCCCACCGAGCCCGCAGTCTGGGCGCCTCCGCACGCCCATGTGCGGGTGCTGCGACCTGCCAGCGCCGTGCTGGCGGATTTACCGCTGGAGGTCGTCCTGAGCGGAGCGGCGACACCCTCGTCGCCTCACCCTCCTGGCGACAGGAGTGTCGCCTCACCTATGAGCTGATGCGCATCGGCATCAGCACGTAGAGAAACGGCGTCTGAATCTTCAATACGCCCGGGCTCATCTCATCGATGAGATCGAGGAAGACTTCGTCCTCCGTGAGATTTCGCAGCGGCGCCATGAAGAACTCCGGATTGAACGCGATGGAAAACTCGCGGCCTTTATACGTCACCGGCAACGACTCCTTCGCTTCACCGACTTCCGGCGTGTTCGCCGTGATGTCGATGTTGTTCTTCGAGAAGTTCAGTTTGATCGAGTTCGATTTGTCGCTCGCGAGCAGCGAAACGCGCCGCAGCGAATTCAGGAAAGTCTCGCGCTCCAGCGTCACCCGCTCCTTCGTCTCCGACGGGATCACCTGCCGATAATTCGGGTAATTCCCCTCGATCAACTTCGACACCAGCAGTGTGTTGTTGAGATCGAATGCGATCTGCCCGCTTCCGAAACTCATTTTCACATCGCCATCATCGGTCAGCAGACGCTGCAGTTCGGTCACCGCTTTGGTCGGCACGATGATCTCGGCTTCGTGGCTGCGCGGAAACTCCAGTTCGAGATCCACCATCGCCAGCCGCCGGCCATCCGTGGCGACGAGGGTGAGCTTGTTCTCCTTCAGGCTGAACAGAACCCCGTTCAGTACATAGCGTGTCTCATCGGTCGAAATCGCGTAGGCGGTTTTCCGCAGCCCATCGCGCAACTCCTTCTGCCCAATCGTCACCACCTTCGCGCCTTCAAACTTTGGCAGCGGTGGGAATTCCTCTTCCGGCAATCCCAAAATCTTAAAGTAACTCTGCCCGCTCCGAATGGAGGCGGCGTTCTTACCATCGACCTCGATCTGAATCTCACTCGAGGGCAACTCGCGAATGATCGTGAAGAGCCGCCGCGCCGGCAGAGTCGTGGCGCCTTCCTTTTCCACCTTCGCCTCGAAGCTCCCGCGCACGCCGACGTCGAGGTCGGTCGTGGTAAGGTGCACCTCGTCGCCGTGTGCTTGCAGCAGCACATTGGAGAGGATCGGCAGGGTGGTCCGCGTGCTGACGACGTTCTGCACCTGCTGCAGGCCTTCGAGCAATTTCTCTTTCGTGACGCTGAATTTCATAGGGCGGCGAGCTATGATGTAAGGCTTTGAATTTTATTCGGCAACCGCAATCTCTGCAGCCGCGCCGGCGTGGTTCCGCGGGGTGGCGCTGACGGTCGCCTCTACCTCACCGCTTCAGCGAGCTGTCGATGAACGAGATCGTCTGCCGGATGTTGTCCTGCTCGACCATCCGCCGCTTCACCAGCTTGCACGCGTGCAACACGGTGCCGTGATCGCGGCCGCCAAAGGCGTCGCCGATTTCGTTGAGCGAGGCTTTGGTGAGTTCGCGCGCCAGATACATGGCGATCTGCCGTGGAAAAGCAATGTTCGCCGGGCGGCGTTTGCTCGTCATGTCGGCGATGCGGATATCGTAATGCTCCGCCACTTTGCGTTGAATCTGCTCGATCGTGACGGCGTGACGCGCCTCCTCGTTCAGAATGTCCTTGAGCAGATGCTCGACGACTTCGTTCGTGAGTTCCTTGCCGCTCAGGGAGGCGAAGGAGGCGACCCGCATCAGCGCCCCCTCCAGGCGGCGCACGTTGGTGCGAATGCGATTCGCGAGGAAGTCGAAAATCTCATCCCGTAGCTTGATGTGCAGCGACCGCGCTTTCTTGCGCAGAATCGCCGTGCGGGTCTCCACATCCGGCGGCTGCAGCTCGGCGGTGAGTCCCCACTCGAACCGCGAGACGAGCCGCTGCTCGAGATTCGCGATCTCCGAAGCCGGCCGATCGCTGGAGAGAACGATCTGCTTATGGCCGTCGAAGAGCGTATTGAAGGTGTGGAAGAATTCTTCCTGCGACCGCTCTTTCCCGCCGAGAAACTGGATGTCGTCGATCAGGAGCAAATCCGCCTGGCGATAGCGCTTCCGGAATTTCACCAGGGTGCTGTGCTGAATCGCGTCGATGAATTCGTTGATGAAGATCTCGCTGGAGAGATACATCACTTTCGCGTTTTTCTTTTTCGCCCAGACGTACTGGCCGATCGCCTGCATCAGGTGCGTCTTGCCGAGCCCGACGCCGCCGTAAATGAAAAGCGGGTTATAAGTGCGCGCGGGAGATTGCGCGACGGCGAGGGAAGCGGCGTGCGCAATTTCGTTGTTCGGGCCGACGACGAACGACTCGAAAGTGTTCCGCGGATTCAGCCCGACGGGAGTGCCGACGCTCTTCAAATCGGGGGCCGCTTCCGGCTCCGGCTCCGCGACGGTGAGAGTGTCCGCAGTGTCCGCACTCGCAGTCGCGACACCTTCCCCGGGCATCGCGAATTTTACCGCGCGCGGCGCTCCGAAAGCAGTCACGATCGCCGCCTGCAGAGCGGGCATGTGATTACTCTCGATCCAGAACTGATAGATGTTGTTCGGGACCAGAAACGTGAACGAATCCTCGGTCGCGTTGATGAGGCGAACAGCCGAAAACCAACGCTTGTAAGTGTCCGCACTTACCTGTGGTCTGAGTGCTGTCGACAGCTCCTGCCATAGCTCTGTACATTTCTCGTCCATGCAGACTTGTTAACAGGGTTAAGCAACCCTCGACCCGAGGGGCAAAATGGAATGCAGCGAGGAGAGACGTCGTTGTCTCCGGGGCTGCGGATGAAAGTGAGTGGCGGGAGCAGGGAGCGAAAACGCGGAAAAATCGCGGTAATACGAGGGGGAAACGTGTGTCATCACTCGTGGAGAGCGCCGCGCGCGCGGCTGTTCTGTTTCGGTCTGAGCTGCTCGGCTCTTGCTGACGGGGCTTATGGTCATTCTAGATTCTTCAATCGCTGCCAAGCTGTTCACATCTTATTCACACCCACTTTGTTCCCTCCCTGCCAGCGGCTTGAGATTAGAAACGTGGTTCACACCCGACAAGAAAATTTCGGAAGTTTATTTTCTTTCGCGGTCTAGAAAAATCTTGACGCTAAATTTGAACCGACAGTGCACCCGAACGTCTAATGACAGCGCCTGCGCCGAGGTTGACCAGCCGCTGTGCGCTGCGCAATCTCGCCGTGCAGCGCCGCGACGCGCAGCGCGCCTCGACTGAAGAAATGCACTCTGATTTTGCCCCCGCCGCACCTGTGAGACGCGCGCATTTCATTCCACGCTCCGCCCCGCTCCTGGTGCTGCTGCTTGGTGCAATGCTGTGGCCGGGAAGCTTCGCCGCAGCGGCTCCAGCACCCTCAGGCGAGGTGACGCACGTGGTGATCTTCTGGCTGAAAGATCCGCAGAACCGCGCCGACCGGGAGGCGATCGCGCGCGCCTGCAGAGAACTCGGTCGTCTGCCCGGCGTGGTGCGGGTGGAGGTTGGAAATGCGATGCCTGTCGTCCGCGAAGGGATCGAGCAGGAGTTCGACATGTCCGCCATCTTCACTTTGCGCGATCGCGCAGCATTGGCTGAATACCAGAAAAGCCCGGAGCACACCGCCGCCGTGCGCGATGTTCTGAAGCCACTGGTGAAACGCTACGTCGTTTTCGATTCGATCAGCGACTAGCCCGAGCCATGCGTCTGCTCTTCGCGATCGTGCTCCTCACTTGCTGCTGCGCCTTTCGCGCCGCCGCGGCGGATGATATTCCGCCGCCGTTCGGCTTCCGATGGAACGACTCTGCCGGCAAAGTGGAACAGGTGTTGACGACGGCGAAGGCGAAGATCGTCGATCGCGAGCCGAAGGATAAGCGAGAGGTTTGGACCGTCGAGGAGCTGGTGCAGCCGGGGCTCAAGCGCACGCTCTTTACTTTCAAGGAAGGCTTCCTCGTGGCGGTGGAGCTGCACTACGAGTACGACACCTGGTCGATCGAACGCTACAACGATCGCATGGGCGAAATCCGCCGCTACTTCGACGCGAAGTTCGGCACCGGAAAGCTGGTCTCACGCACGCGCGACACAGATTCCGACGTCATCCAGACGCTGGTCGGCTACCAATGGATCGTCGGCGACACGATGCTGGAGCTATTCTACTTCTCCGCGCAGCGGGAGAAGCTGGTGTATCGTACGATTACGGTGACGTACAAGGCGATGTGATTGGTACTTGGTGATCTGTGAATGGTGCTGGCGACCCGCAGCACCATCGGAATTCTGAAGTAGATCATCACCATCCGAAAGCTCGATGCCTGGTTCGTCCGTGGGGGCGAGCCATCAACGAAATCTCAGAGCACCGGAGGTGCGGCGGATCGTAGCCCGGAGTGAAGCGGCAGCGAAAACTCCGGGTTCGGACCAGCGGCAAAGGCCAAGCCCCGGGACGGGGCGACGGAACGCACCCGCCAGAGACAACGCGACGACATTCATCACGAACGCTCTCTCCGTCACCCCTCCGGGGTTTGGCCCGCTCCTCTCAAGTAACCCGGAGCTCTGCTACGCGCCGCTCCGGGCTTTATTCCGTCGTGCCTCCGGCACTTTGGAGCGACCGCGCTTGGAAGCTAGGGCACTTGATTCAGCTGGACGGTGGCGCGGTGGGGACCGCAGCGTCGCTGAACGTTCTGAACCGGACTAAAGCTGTGTCATCTTTTACAGTCTGCTAGGAGCCGCACCACGCCGTTAGAAATGCTTCGATGAGGTGCGGGAGATCGTCGCTGTAACCGCCTTCGAGGAT
>JACCZQ010000365.1 GCA_013695905.1 Chthoniobacterales bacterium | reverse complement strand
GTTATTTCGTGAATTCCGGGTCGGAAGCGAACGACCTCGCGATGTTGATGGCCCGAGCCTACACCGGCAATTACGACATGATCGCGCTGCGCAATGCGTATCATGGCGGCAACTCCTCGGGTATGGGGCTCACCGCGCACAGCACCTGGAAGTTCAACGTCCCACAAAGCTTCGGAGTTCATCATGCGATCACGCCTGATCCGTATCGCGGAGCGTGGGGACGCGACGACGCCGATGCCGGCCGGAAGTACGCGGCTGATGTGAAGAGCGTCATCGACTACGCAACGTCCGGACAAGTCGCGGGGTTCATCGCGGAGTCGATCCAGGGCGTGGGCGGCTGCGTTGTGTTTCCCGATGGTTACCTCAAGCACACCTACGAGCACGTGCGCGCGGCAGGCGGTCTCTGCATCGCGGACGAAGTGCAGGCAGGCTTCGGCCGCACCGGCACGCATTATTGGGGATTCCAGACGCAGGATGTAATCCCCGACATCGTCTGCATGGCGAAAGGGATCGGCAATGGCGCACCGCTCGGCGCTGTGGTCACCACACCGAAGATTGCCGCCTCCTTGTCGCAGCGCATCCATTTCAACACCTTCGGCGGCAATCCGGTCGTCTCTGCGCAGGGCATGGCCGTGCTCGACGTCATCGATCGCGAGAAATTGCAGGAGAATGCGCACAAGATCGGCGGCCGCATCTTTGCGGGGCTGGAGCGGTTGCGCGAAAAACACAACATCATCGGCGACGTGCGCGGCAAAGGCCTCATGCTCGGCATCGAGTTGGTGAAAGACCGCGGCACAAAAGAACCGGCAAAGGCGGAGACCGCGCAGGTGCTGGAGCGAGCGAAAGAGCTCGGCCTGCTCCTCGGCAAAGGCGGCCTGCATGGGCAGACCATTCGCTTCTCGCCGCCGATGTGCGTCAACGAAGCCGACGCCGATTTCCTCCTCGCCGTCCTCGATCAGGCCTTCAGCGAGCTGTAAGGCCCGGCCTTCCGACTGTGGCGCGAGCTTTCAGCTTGCGCGCTCGATCCCTTGCGGCGTCGAACCCACCGCGCCGCGCGGTGTCTCCACCGGCCTTCTTGGAGGGCATTACCCTCCAGTCGTGAAGCACGCCGACCGTTGTAGGCCCGGTCTCTCGACCGGGCGGGCTCACGCCACACGCCTGTTGCGTCTCCACGTCTTTACGCTGGTAAACCCCCCGATTCTGGCTCACTCTACCGTGCCGATTTTTTCCGTGAATCCTACAGATCCCATCTCCCAAACCAAAGTCCCACCAGCCGCTGCCGTCCCGAATAAATCCGGTGCCGTCACCGACTCCACCGCGCACGAGGACGACCGCCTCGTCCCCGCCGAAACGAGCGCGACCGCCGCCACCCCCGGCCCCGACCGCGCCGATCTCCGCCCGGAGAACATCAACGACGCCGTCATCCGCCTCGCCGGTAATTCCCAGGACGGCATCCAAAGCGCCGGCGCCTTCCTCGCCCGCCTCGCTGGTCGCAGCGACCAGGACGTCATGACCTACATGACGATCCCGTCCACCATCTCCGGCGGACCATCGATCTTCCAGGTCCGCATCGGCACCGGCGAAGTCCTCTCGGCCGGCGACGAAGCCGATTTCCTCGTCGCGTTCTACCAGCACAGCTACGACGACCACCTCAGCTTCCTGAAAGAAGGCGGCGTCCTCCTCTACGATTCCGATAACGTCGAGCCTGACCTCGACGACAAACGCTTCGTTTACCTCGGCGTCCCGATCACCGGCCTCACCGTCGAAGCGCTCGGCGGCACCGCGAAAGACAAAGGCAAGAACATGTTCGTGCTCGGTCTCATCGCGAAGATCTTCCATCTCGATGTGGACAAGCTGAAGAAGCTCATCCGCGAAAAATTCGCCGGTAAAGACGAGAGCATCGTCAACACCGCCCTCATGGGCTTCCAGGCCGGCTACAACTACCCCGTCGGCAACTTCATTTCGACCGTCTACAAGTTCGAACACGTTGAGAAGAAGCCCGGCGCGCGCGACCAGATCACGATGGATGGCAACCAGGCGCTCGCCTATGGCCTGCTCGCCGGCGGCGTGCGCTACGGCGCCGGCTATCCGATTACGCCGTGGTCCTCCGTCATGGAAATCCTGCGAAGCGAGTTGCCGAAATACGGCGGCCTCTTCGTGCAGTCCGAGGATGAACTCGGAGCCGTCTCCACCGCGCTCGGCTTCTCGTTAGCCGGCTACCTCTCCGTCACCGGCAGCGCCGGTCCCGGCATCTCGCTCAAGACAGAAGCCATCGGCTGGGCCTCCATGGCCGAGATGCCGCTCATCATCATCAACGTGCAACGCGGCGGCCCCAGCACCGGTCTCCCGACCAATGTCGAGCAAAGCGACCTGCACCAGGCCATCTTCGGCGGGCACGGCGACAGCCCGCGCGTCGTCCTCGCCGCGAAAACCGTCGAAGATTGCTTTTACATCGCCGTCGAAGCCGCGCGCATCGCGCGGAAATACAGCACGCCCGTCTTTATCCTCAGCGACACTTCGCTCGCCACCCGCATCGAAGCGTTCGACGAACCAAAGCTCGAGGAGCTGATGCAGAATCCGCATCCCGATCTCACCACCCGCGCCGACAGCTTCAAGCCCTACGATCTGGACCGCATCACGCAGCACGTGCCCCCCGGCACCCGCTTGCTCGACGGCAAGTACCCGCTCGTCACCGGCCTGGAGCATGACGAGATGGGCCACCCCACCGGCAGCCCGAAGCTGCATATGGCGATGACCGCCAAACGCCGCGAGAAACTGAAGAAACTCGCCGAAGAACTGCCCGTCCCCGAAGTCTTCGGCGAACCCGAAGGCGACATCCTCCTTGTCGGCTGGGGTTCCACCTACGGCCCCATCCACGATGCCGTGAAGAAAGGTCGCCAGGCGGGCGGCAAACTCGCTGCGATTCACCTGCGCCACATCCATCCGCTCCCGAACGGCCTCGAAAAAATCTTCGCAAAGTTCAAGCGCATCGTCGTCGTCGAGATGAACGACGAAGGCATCTACGGCTACGGCCAGCTCACCACCATCCTGCGGGCCCGCTATTGCGACCCGAAGATCGGCAGCCTCACCAAAACCGACGGACTCACCTTCCGCGTCAAAGAGATCCTCGAAGGCCTGGGCGGCGACTACTCAGCGAACGGCGCGTCGTCTTCTGTAGAGGCAGCCGTGCCGGCTGCAAATCGCCAGGGAAATGCAGGCGACACGCCTGCCACTACAACCGCCGAAGCCACAAACCGCGCCGAAGCGACCGTCTCCCCCGAGCGCGACCGCGCGATGGACAACACCCCAACCAAACCCGGCACCGAAGCCGTGGCCGCCTCCTCCGGCACCAACGAAACCCGCGACACGGAGAAGCAGATTTGAATCAGGAAACGAGGAAAGCAGGAAATTGAATTTGGAGACCACGAGCCCAGGAGAAGAGCAGCAGCACGTCGCAGAACTTCAGCTCGCACTCGAGCGTGGTCTCGCTGACGTTGAGGCGGGTCGGGTGCGCCCTGTGGCTGAGGTTCGCGACCTGATTCTTCAATGGATTTCGGCTCGCGGCAACACTCGCACAAACTTGTCATCCTGAGCGAAGTCGAAGGATCTCTCACTACTCACCAGCGCATGGCGCACATCACCGATGAGCAAAGCAGAAAAGCTCGCGGCCAAGCTCCTCACCGGCAGGTCAGACAAAAACTTCTCCTTCGATGATCTGTGTTACCTTATTGAACGCGCGGGCTTCGAACGTAGGGGTGGAAGAGGCAGTCACCGGGTTTATGCCAAGCAAGGCGTCGCCGAGATCATCAATGTGCAGCCGCGCGACGGCGGACAGGCAAAGCCATATCAGGTCAAACAGGTGCGCGAGCTGCTCGTGAAATACAGAATCGAAATCGTATGACGCACCGTTACGAACTCATCATCTATTGGAGCAAAGATGACGAATCCTTTGTCGCCGAGGTTCCCGAGCTTCCCGGCTGCATGGCAGACGGCCAAACCTACGCCGAGGCTGTCGCCAACGCTGAGATTGTCATCAACGAATGGATCGAAACCGCGCGCCAGCTCGGCCGACCAATCCCCGAACCGCGCGGTAGACTCGCTTACGCTTGATCGAACACCCTCAAACCATCGCCGCCAGCCCCTTCCTCTCCCTTGGGAGAGGATTGAGGTGAGGGCAATCCGATCTGAACCCTGAAACCCGAACCCTGAACCCTTTCGAATGAGCACCGAAACACTCACCCCACCGCCCACCGCCCTCGCCGACACCCCCCGCGAGAAACTCACCAAGAAAGCCATCACCGCCGATCACCCCACCTGGTGTCCCGGCTGCGCCGAAAGCTTTCGGGGTCCTCGCCACCTTCCGGGTAGCGCACGCGCCTCGCGTGCTGGTTTCCGCGTCCTCGCGGAAACGAACTTTGCCTAACATTATGAACGATACACTAACGGCTCCGACGACCGACACTCAGCCTCGCGAAAAACTCACCAAGAAAGCCATCACCGCGGACCACCCCACCTGGTGCCCAGGTTGCGGGGATTTCGCGGTGTTGGCCGCCTATTAC
>JACCZQ010000362.1 GCA_013695905.1 Chthoniobacterales bacterium | reverse complement strand
GTGATGCCGAGCGGCACCGCGATTAACGCGAAGGCGAGACACGCGAAGGGAAAGGAAAAGCGCTTGCTGATCTCCGTCCGGCTGGCGCTTTGTTCCCGTTTGTCGCCGGTGTGCAATTGCTCCATGAGCTGCTCGATCGACATGGCCGAGCGGCTGGTGCGCCTCTTCTCCTTCTGGTAGAGCTCCTCGAGGCTGATCGGCAGAGTGCCTTCCGCCATGTTAATGCCGTCGCGGACGGCGTGGAGATTGTACGGATCCTTCTCGTCCCGCTGCTGGTAGCGAGCGTTATAAAGATGCATCAGGATTTGCTGGTTTGGCAGGTCGACTTCGAGGGTCCCGCTGCGGGCATGGGTGACGCGCATCGGCATCTGCGTTTCGTTTGTTTCGAAGACGATGATGTTTTCGAGCCGGTTGCCCTGTTTTTTGCCGACGTAAATTTTGCGGCCGGGAAATTGATCGATGACCTGGTCGCTACCGAAGAGCGCCATCGGGTTGCTGGTGGCGAGGGTGAGGATGGTGTTCCGCAGTTTCTGCTGCGCCGCGGGCGCGACGGAGACGTTGAGCCAAAGACAAATGCCGGTGCAGGCAACGGCGATGACCGCGAGCGAGTAGCAGATGCGCGGAATGCTGACGCCGGTGGCGCGGAGCGCGATTAATTCGTTATCGGCGGAGAGGCGGCCGAAGACGAGCAGGATGGCGGTGAGCAGCCCCCACGGGATGGTGAAGATGAGGGAAAACGGCAGCACATAGGCGATGAAGGTGAGCAGGTATTCCGCGGGGACGTCGTGATTAACGAGGAGCGGAAGGAGCCGGCGAAAGATATTGCCGACGACCAGCACCAGGCTGAGCACGGCGACGGCGAACGCGAGGTTCACGAGCAGCTCGCGGCTCAGGAAGCGGTCGATCAATTTCATGCGCGGTATCTCTTTAGAGGCGGATGGGCAGCCGGACAAATCCGCGCCGCGCGCCGCGCGCTTCCCTTCTGCCGGGGCAGTGGTAAACTCCGCCCTCGTGGACACCGACACCTATGACGTCATCATCATAGGCGGCTCGCTGGCGGGCTCGGCCACGGCGACGCTCCTGCTGCGCGAGCATCCGCACCTGCGCGTGTGCATCGCGGAGCGGGCGCCTTCGTTTACCCGCCGGGTGGGCGAGGCGACGGTGGAGATCAGCGGATATTTTCTCGGGCGGGTGCTGGGGTTGTCGCACCACCTGAATGAGGCGCACCTGGTGAAGCAGGGGATGCGCTTCTGGTTTGCCAACGCGGAGACGCAGACGCTGGCGGACGCGAGTGAGATCGGCCCGCAGTATCACGTGCGGCTGCCGTCGTGGCAGCTGGACCGCTCCGTGGTGGACGAGAAATCACTGGAGCAGGCGGTGGATCTCGGCGCGGAATTGCGGCGGCCGGCGCAGGTGCGCGAGGCCACGCTGGCAGCGGGTGGCGAACAGGTGGTGCGCGTGACGGAAGCGGGCGCGGAGAAGCTCTTGCGCGGCCGGTGGATCGTGGATGCTTCGGGGGTGGCGGCGCTGCTCGCGCGGCAGGAGGGTTGGTTCCAAGCGAACACCGCACATCCGACGGCCGCGGCCTGGGCGCGCTGGCGCGGGGTGAAGGATTGGGATGGCCGCACGCTCGGGACGAAATTCCCGGATTGGTCGGCGCGCTGCGTCGGCTCACGGAACACGGCGACGAATCACATCGTGGGCGACGGCTGGTGGAGCTGGTGGATCCCGCTGAAAGGCGGCGACGTGAGTGTGGGCGTGGTGTTCGATCAACGGCTGGTGCGGTTCCCGCAGGGTGAAGCGAAGCTGGGCGATCGGATCCGCGATTTTCTTTCGGGACATCCTGTGGCCGCGGAGTTGCTCGCGGAGGCGGAATGGGTTGAGGGCGACGTGCATTGGCGGAAGAATCTCGCCTACACGAGCCGGCAATTTGCGGGTGATGGATTCGCGCTCGTGGGCGACGCGGCGGCATTTCTGGACCCGCTCTACAGCCCGGGGCTGGATGGGGTGGCGTTCACCGTCACGGCGACGACGCAGCTGATCGCCGCGCATTTTCGCGGCGAGCCGGTGGAGGAGGCGCTCGCGCAACATAACGCGCGGTTCACCCGCAGCTACGCGCGCTGGTTCGAGGCGGTTTACAAGGATAAATACGAATACATCGGCGACTACGAGCTGATGGGGCTCGGGTTCTACATGGATCTCGGCCTCTATTATCTGGGAGTGGTTTCGCAGCCGTTTAAGTTCGGTGAGAAGGCTCTGGCGCTGCCGCCGTTTATCGACAAGGAGTCGGTGCCGGTGTTTCACCTGATGCGCAGCTACAATCGCCGGCTGGCGCGGATGGCGCAAGTGCGGCGGGAGCGGGGTGTCTTCGGAAGGGCGAACTCGAACCACCATTTTCTGGTGCCGAGTTTTTCGCTCGATCGGAGCGATGTGCCGCGGATCGTGAAAGCTGCGGCGCGTTGGCTGCTGCTGGAGGTGAAGGAAGGCTGGCGCAGCTGGTTCCGCGATGGGGAAAGCGGCGCGGTGAACGAGGCGCGGCCGGGCGCCACCACGCTGGCAGCTGCGGAGCAGACGCTGCCGCAGGCGACGCCGAGCGTTTGAGCGGAGCTGCACTTCCGCGCTCGAAGAGCGCAATTTCGTTGAGTAGAGCTTGAGCTCGGGTCACGCTGCGACCGGCGGAGCTCTTCTCAAGATTTGTCGCCATTTTCTCGCGACCGGTACGCCGCGACCAAAAGACGATCCCCCACCAGGACTCCGAGACAGATGAGTCCACTGACAATAAACCAGTTGACCACGTCCGGGTTCCGCACCCAGACATCGGCGCCGAGTGCGTGGAAAATCATGAGCATGAGCGGAATCCAAATGAAACACCCGGTCACACCGAACCACATTCCAGTCCGGCCGTGCCACTGGCGTAGCTCCGCGATTTGCTTTTGCAACGTGAGCACCGGGGCGGCGTAATCCATGCGCTTGGCCGCCGAGAAATGCGTCTGCGTTCTGACCGTAGATCACCGCGGCGAGCCACTCGATGTGTTCATAGACGGCACTGACCGTCATCGCCGCGCAGAAAGGCGAAGAACGCGATCCAGCCGCGCTTTGTAATGATGTCGAGGCTTATGACCACTTCGCGCGCGATCAACGCGGGGACGAACCCCTGCGCGAAGTGGCCGAGTCGATCGTGGTGATTGCGCCCGAGCTGAAAGGTCTCGCGAAACCAATCTCCCAAAGGCATCTTTGCGTACGTGTAGTGACCACCCACTGCCAGCACGATCATGTGCAGCGCGATGCACGTCTGCAGCAGCGGAGTAACCCGGAACCGCCTCCTGATCGCGAACAGCACCGCGATCCCGAGAAACACCGGCGCCACCTCCAGCCACCACGTCGGCCGGTCCTTCGGCGCGATGCCCGACCACGCCAGCACCACCAGCACCAGAGCGAGCAGGCACGCCGTGAGACGGCCGTAGCGCGGCAGCGTCACTTCTGCGGCTCGCCCTCAGCCGCCGGCACCTTCGTCGCCTGCCACGCGACCACCTGCCATTTCCCGTCGCGCTTGAGAAACGTGCCGGTGTTCAGGTAGTTCGACGCCTCCGTCGCCTCGCCCTCCTTCGTCGTCCCGACGAGTCGGAACGCCACAATCGCGGTGGTGCCGTATTGCTGGATGCGAATATCTTCGGCGCCATACACCGTCTCCGGTTCGCCTTCCGCCGGACCTTCTTTGCGCACGCTCTCCATGATCTCGGCCTTCCCGCGACGCACCCCGCCCGAGCCCGTGTAGATCAGATCCTCCGCCCAAAAGCGGTTATGCATTGCCGCATCATTGCGCGACGCACCGGCGAGGAAATCCTTCAGCAGCTGCGTCAACTCAGAGGAGTCCGGCGCTGCTTGCGCATGGAGGTGCAGCGGGAGAACAAGAGCAACTACGAGCAACAGGAGGCGTGTCATACCCACAGTATGCTCAACGCCGCGGCGGCTGCCAACCCTGCGATCCGGTGTAGCTCCGCGAAGCGCCGAGCTGCAGCTGCTCGAGGGCCGGGTCGTATTCACGCGTTTTTACCCAGAGCTTCAGATCTTCGCCGAACAGCGCCTGCTCACAGCTGTAGCATGAGGGAATGTCGTCGGCGTATCCCATGTAGGTCACCACGCGCGTGCCGAGCGGCCGCTCGCCCAGCTGATGCGCGACATGCGCGGTGTAGCGGCGAAACAGGTCCGGCGCGAGCGGAACGGCGGTGTCGATCTTGTGCCCGGCAAACATATTTTCTTCGAAGGGATTGAAGATGTAGAAAGCGTCGTAGCCGGCGAAAGAAAGGTCGGTGACGTTTGCGTGCAGGAATTCAACATCGACGAGGTCGAATGCCGCCGCCGCTGCTCTTGCAGCCGTGACGAGGTGCTCACGTTGCTCCACACCGGTGAAGCGGCCCTCCGTCACCTGCGCCCCGATGAGACAAAACTTGCCCGCGCCACAGCCGACATCGAGCACGTGCATCTCCGGTTTCACGACGAGCAGCTTCGCCGCGGCCGCGGCAATGCGCACCGGCGTCCAAAAAATCGCGGAAAGCCGCCGGATTTTTGCCGAATAAATCAGGTCGAACTTCTCGTCTTCGACATCCGTCACCTCCCCGCCCGCCGCGTTCGGCGCGGGGAGGATCTCGCTGCCACTCACGCTTCCACGATCGTCTTGAAGCCGCCGTAGAGCATCCGTTTGACGTCGAACGGCATCGTCTTCATATCCATGTCTTCGATCATGCGCGGGTCTTTCATCACCTTCGCGTTCACGCGATCGCGATGCGCGCGCGATTTATAGACGATCCAGGCGAACACCACCGTCTCGCCCTTCTTCGCTTTGATCCCGGCGGGAAAGGGCACCCCGAACTTCATGTTCAGGTCGTCCCCCGCACACTCGCGATATTCGAGAGCGCCGTGGTCGCGCCAGATCTTTCCGGCTTTCTGCGACATGCGGCGGTAGGCATCGAGATTTTTGACCGGAACTGGCACGACGAATCCATCAACATACTTGGGCATGGGGTTCTCCTTTTGGGTGGGGGTTCAATTGAGGTCAACAAACGAGCCACCGTTTGCCGGATAGCTGCTCCTGATTTCTTGCCAAACTTTTCGCACACTGCCAAGCGGAGCGACATGCTTCCGCATGTCCGCGGACGTGCAAGGCACGTCCCTCAGACACCTAACCGAGGCGCAGAAACTCACGTGCCGTGCCGGCGAGCATCCGCCCCCTGTCGGCCGCGCTGAAGCCCTCCACCGCCTCGATCAGCTTCCCCGGATGCGCTTCCCCGAGCGGAAATGGATAATCCGAACCAAGCGCCACCCGCTCCGCGCCAAACAATTTAACCAGCAGCTGCAGCGCGTCCGCGTCGTGGACTAACGAGTCAACATAGAACCGCGCTGGCGCGTTATCGGAGCGAAGGTAGCTGCGAGGATTCACATCGTTATCCGTCGCGACCAGATCCGGCCGCACGTGAAACCCATGCTCCATCCGCCCGATTGTGAATGGGAACGCTCCCCCGCCGTGTGCGAACGCCACGCGCATCTTCGGGAACCGCTCGAACACTCCGCCGAACATCATGCAGCAGATCGCGAGGCACGTCTCCGCCGGCATGCCGACGAGCCACGGCAGCCAATACTTCGGCATCCGTGATTTGCCCATCATGTCCCACGGGTGCACGAAAATCGCCGCATCCAGCTGCTCCGCTGTCCGCCAGACGACGTCGAGTTCCCGATCATCCAGGTTCCGGCAATCCGCGCCGTGACAGAACTCGTTCGCATCCACATGGGTGCCGATCTGCACCCCATGCATCCCGAGGTCCCGCACGCACCGCTGCAGCTCCGCCGCCGCTAGCT
>JACCZQ010000339.1 GCA_013695905.1 Chthoniobacterales bacterium | reverse complement strand
CCTCGAGGCCACCGAGACCGTCCTGGCCGACGCGCGCGCGAACGATTGCACGAACTTTGTCTGCCTCGGCGACTTGGTCGGCTACAACGCGAACCCACACGAATGCGTGGCCGCCGTGCGCGCGCTCGATTGCCCGGTGGTGAAAGGAAATCACGACGAGCAGGCGTGTCTCGGCCATTCCTCGCGCGACTTCAACGAGCTCGCGGAGCGGGCGATTAATTGGACCCGTGAGAATCTCACCGAAGAAGACAAGCAATGGCTCGCCGACCTCCGCATGACGCGGCAGGTGCGGGATTTCACCATCGTCCACGCGACGCTCGATACGCCTAACGAGTGGGGCTATGTCTTCAATAATCTCGACGCGATGGCGAGCTTCACTTATCAGCACACGCCGATCTGCTTCTTCGGCCACACGCACGTGGCGGGAGCGTTCATCCGTGATGGCGGCGTCACTCGTGTCCGGGTGGAGCACCTCGCGATCGAGCCGAACAAGAAGTATTTCATTAACACCGGCAGCGTCGGCCAGCCGCGCGACGGCGATCCTCGCGCCGCCTACTGCATCTACGACACCGAGCGGAACGTCGTCGAACAGCGCCGCCTCAAATACGACATGGCGCTCGCACAGAAAAAGATCATCGCTGCCGGCTTGCCGCGCCTGCTGGCGGATCGGCTGGAGCTCGGCCGCTGAAACTCTTCCTCTTCCGCTTCCTCTTTCTCTACTTCTATCCCTCAGTAGAACCCGGGAAATTCCAGAGAGAGCGAAGAGGAAGCGGAAGAGGGAGAGGAAGAGTAGAAGATGAGTTTCCGCTCGATCCTCATCATCAAGCCGAGCTCCCTCGGCGATGTGGTGCATACGCTGCCCGCGGTCGCGGCGATCCGCGATGCTAACCCAGCCGCGGAGATCACCTGGGTCATCAACCCCGAGTGGGCGCCGCTGCTCCGCGGGAATCGCGACGTCGATCACGTGCACATCTTTCCACGCGGCGAATTCCGGGGAATCGGCGCGCCCGCCAGTCTGCTCCCGTGGCTCCAGAAAACCCGCCGCCTCCGCCCTGATGCCGCCGTTGATTTCCAGGGACTGCTCCGCAGCGCGTTCATCGGCCGCATCAGCGGCGCAGCACAGTTATTCGGCCTCAGCGACGCGCGGGAAGGCTCCCGTTTCTTCTACCATCACACCGCGCGGGTGAGCCGCAGCAGCCACGCGGTGGACCGCTATCTGAAGCTTGCGGAGCTGACCGGCGCCACGATCCGGCAGCCGCTGCGTTTTCCGCTGCCGAGTGGTGACCATCTCCCGCGCTTCGATGATCACCCGCCCTTCGTTCTGCTGCACCCGTTCGCGCGCGGTCGTGGCAAATCAATGAGCAAACGCGCGGTGGAGGAGTTCTGCCGCGCGTGCGCGCCGACGCGCGTGGTGGTGGTGGGGAAATCACCGCTCTCGTTGCGCGCCCTCGATAATTGCGTGGACGTGACAAATCAAACCACGCTGCTGCAGCTGGTCTGGCTCATTCGCGCGGCGCGGTTCACCGTCACCGTGGATAGCGGCCCGAGCCACATCGCCGCCGCCGTGGGCGGACGGCTGATTTCGATTCACACCTGGACCGACCCGCGGCGGGTCGGCCCTTACAATCCGGACGCCTGGATCTGGCGGAACGGCGAACTGCGCCAGATGCGCGATTTCCCGGCCGAGGGCAAACTGCCGCGCGGCCGCCGGTTCCACACGGACGATGTGCCGCTGGTCGCGCAGCTGGTGAATGACCTGTGGAGTGAGTGAATGGCCCCCGGTGCTACGCAGTCAATTACCGCTCGCCTCTTCCTCACGCCGGCGGGCGAGCACCGCCTCCGCGAGCAGCAGGTCCGTCGGATAGGTGATCTTCAGATTCACCTCCAGGTGCGACACGAGCATCACCTTGCGCCCGAGGTTCTGCACCGCTGAGACCTCATCGGTGATTTGCAGCTTCTTCTTCGTCACTCGCTGGTAAGCCTCCAGCAGCAGCTCCCGCAGAAAAATCTGCGGCGTCTGCATTGCAAATAATCCCTCACGATCCACCGAGCCGGAGATGGTGCTATTGGCGGTGGCGCGTTTCAGCGTATCGACGACCGGGCTCGCCAGAGCCGCGGCGCCGTTGGCACGCGCAGAGACAAACACGCGCTCGATCTGTGCCGGTGTGACCAGGCAGCGCGCGGCATCATGGACCGCGACGTAACGCGAGTCCCGATCGGCCATAATCAATCCCGCGCTCACGGAATCCTGCCGGCGAGCGCCACCTGCTACGATGTTGCGGACCTTCGCGAACGGCTGTTGCGCGGCAGCTTCTTTCAACTCCGCGAGCCGCTCCTCGCGCCCGACGAGGATGATCTCATCGACGACGGAGGAAGCTTCGAACGCGGCGATGGTGTGCGCGATGACCGGACGGCCGTGCAGCGGCGCAAATGTCTTGTCGAAGCCCATGCGGCGACTGCTGCCGCCGGCGACAATGATGGCCGTCAGCATGGCGCGTGGCCGCCAGCGGAGAAACGTCCAACGTCCAACGTCCCCACGTCCCAATGCAGAGGTGCGCGGATCGTGACGTCAGCTCTTAATTGAACGTTGAGCGTTGGACGTTGG
>JACCZQ010000310.1 GCA_013695905.1 Chthoniobacterales bacterium | reverse complement strand
GTAGAGGTGCTCAACGTTTTGCGGCCGACAGTGGCCATCGCACGCTTTGTGACGTTCGCTGCCCTGGCGCTGCACGAACATCCTGAATGTGTGCAGAAGGTTCGAGCTGCCGAAGACGGATACCTTGAGCTTTTTGTGCAGGAGGTTCGCCGATTCTATCCTTTTTTTCCTGCGGTCGCCGCACGGGTGCGAAAGAATTTTGACTGGAACGGCTATTCGTTTCGCCAAGGGTTGCACGCCATCCTGGACCTCTACGGCACCAACCACGACGCGCGGCTGTGGGAAAGGCCGGAGGAATTTTGGCCGGAACGCTTCCGCCAATGGAATGGCAGCGCCTTCAATTTCATTCCGCAAGGCGGAGGAGACCATCACACTGGACACCGTTGTCCTGGTGAGTGGATCACAATCGAGCTCATGAAAGTCGCGATCGAGTTCCTGAGCCGGTCGATGAAATATGAGGTCCCTAAACAGGATTTGCGGGTCAGTCTTTCCCGCATGCCCACGATGCCGAAAAGCCAATTCCTGATCACGCATGTGAGGCGGGTGACGCGTCGTGGCTGAGACCGGCGCGGTCATGATCGTGTATCTCGACGAAACTTGGAACGGATCCGCCAGCGCGTGGCCAAGCCGCGGATGAGCGACCTGACCGACGCCATCATGGAAGGCGCCGTGCAACGCGTGCGCCCGAAAATGATGGCCGTCTCCACCACCATCATCGGCCTGCTCCCCGTGATGTGGAGCGCGGGCACCGGCGCGGCAGCGATGAAACGCATCGCCGCCCCGATGGTCGGAGGCATGATCAGCTCGACCGTGCTCACGCTCGTCATCATCCCCGCGATCTACTTCCTCTGGCGGAGCCGTGAAATGAAAAGGGCGGCGGAATGAGCCTCACGCAGAGGACGCCAAGGTCGCGGAGGTCTGTTGAATCCGCTTTCCCCCTTTGCGACCTTTGCGTCCTTGGCGTGAGAAAATTCGGACACCGCCTTTCAAGGGCACATCATTGAAAAAGCTCATCAAAACCGTGGCAGCATCGGTGGCGATCGTCGTTCGTGCGCAGGAGGCGAACGGTCTTTGCCAGACGCCATGGCAAGCCCTCATTTAGCCAAATTAAAACAAGAACTCCGCGCCGCCCGGCGTGCGCGAAAAGGAAATCACATCGCGTTATCGTCCTTACCGCGAAACCCGGAGCCGCAGGAACAGTCGGTCGGCGCTCCCGATTGGCACCTGAGCCTTGATCCGTTGCATGAAGCCATCGTCCTCCGGAATCTGATTGATCGGCGATGCGAGCGACCAAATCGCAAAATCAGGCGATTGCGCGCTTCGAAGCAAACCGAGTTCCTGAGCCATTGTTGGAACGCCGGCATCCTTGGTCGGCATTGGCGATACGTGGAACCGACCCCGGAACCGACCCCTTTTACTTTTCCCTGGTGAGGGTGCCTTCGCCCTCGCGAACTTTTCTGAAATGTCATCCCACACACTCACGTTTACGTCGCGCTGCAGGTAGCGTAATCTCCCAGCGATGAACGCGAGCGACCTGATCACCGTAAACCCCAACGTTCTGGCCGGCACACCCGTCTTTAAAGGCACGCGCGTCCCGGTGAAGACGCTCTTCGAGTATCTCGAAAACGATTACACGCTCGAACAATTCCTCGAGTGCTTCCCTTCCGTCACCCGGGAAATGGCGTGTCGCGTCCTGGAGCGGTCGGAAGCCGCGCTCTTGGTCGCGTGAACATTTTGCTCGACGAATGCGTGCCTTGGCCCATGCACAAATTCCTCTCCGAGCACCAATGCACGACGGCGCAAAGCGCGGCTGGGGCGGGGTCGAGAACGGCGACCTCTTGCGACTCGCTGAGGGCGAGTTCGACCTCTTCATTACCTCTGACCAGAACGTCCGCTACCAGCAGAATCTCGGAAACCGCCGCCTCTCCATTCTTGAGCTCTCCACCAACGATGCGCGTCGCATCGACGCCGCGGCCGAGGCGATCCGCGACGCCGTTGCCACCGCGAGGCCGGCAGACGTTCGCCGGCTCGAAGTTCCATGAAGTCCGTCACCTCCTCGACACGCCGCGCGGCACCAAGGCCGAATGCTATACGTGAATCACGTATAGCACCGGACAGCGGCCTGAGTCACGGGCGGGAGCATGGCGTCTGGCACAACGTCCTCTGAATCTCGCCGTTTACTGGGAAACCCGGAGCCGCAGGAACAGCTTTTCGGCGCTCCCGATTGCCACCGCCGGCCAGCATGATTGCTCGGAAACGAGTGCGCGATCGTGCCGAAGTGAAGCAAGCGCTCCTTGACGCGATCGAGAGCCCGCGGATTCCCTGGGACGAGGCTAATTTCGACCGCATTATAGAAGCGCTGCGGCAAAAACAGCGGGTCCCGTGAGCCTGCGCGTCGTTCAGACGCCGAGTCCCTCGCCGATCTGATCGCGGCTTGACGCCGCGATAGCACATACGCTATCAATATTCATGCCTTCGCGCATTGTGGTGGACACCAATGTATTCACCGCCGCCGTGCTCAGCCCCGCGGGCGCGAACCGCGCCGTCCTCCGCGCTTGCTTCGCCACGAAAGCCCGCCCGCTGATGGGCGCCGCACTGTTTCACGAATACGAAGGCCTGCTCGCGCGCCCGGGCTTGATGAAGAAGAGCCCGCTCAGCCCGAGCGAGCGGGGGCATCTCTTCGAGGCCTTTCTTTCCGTCTGCGAGTGGGTCCGCATCTACTATCTTTGGCGACCCAATCTGCCGGACGAGGACGACAACCACCTCGTGGAACTCGCTCTGGCGGGCGGCGCGGATGCCATCGTCACCCGCAACGTGCGTGATGTGCGCCACGGCGAGCTGGCCTTTCCAGACCTGCAAATCCTGACCCCCGCCCAATTCCTGAAAAGCATCTGACCCTATGAGCACACTCACCATCCGCCTGCCCGACGACAAACATCTGCGCCTGCGCAAGCTCGCTCAGCACCGCTCCATCAGTATTAACAAGCTGATGGAGGAACTGGCCACCATCAGCATCGCCGAGTTCGACGCCGAGACCCGCTTCCGCACCCTCGCCGCCCGCGGCACGGTCAAGAAGGGCCTCGCCATCCTCGACAAGCTGGATGGGGCCTTCGCTCGCGAGTCAAAATAGTCCCTCCCAGTCGCCAGGCGGCTCTTGAAAACCCGCGGGACGGGGCCGCAGGACGAACATCGCACGCGATTTGGCAACAATGCGCTGTTGCATCTCGCGGTTATTGCGAAACCCGGAGCCGCAGGAATAGCTTGTCGGCACTCCCGATCGGCACCTGGGCCTTGATCCTTTGTGTGAGGCCATCGCCTTCCCGAATCTGATTGATCGGCGAAGCGAGCGATCAAATAGCGAAAAATCAGGCGATTGCGCGCGCCGAAGCAGACCGAGGTCTGGGCAATCGTTGGAACATCGGCATCATTGGTCGGCATTCTCGATACTTCAGACCGACCCCGGCCCGACCCCTTTTCACGACCCAGTGCAGCAAACTAGATCACGCCCTCTGCGGTCAAGCCAAATGTGGAATGCAAAGATGTGACCCCGTGCCCCCCTAATAACTCGTGCGTCGCGCGATACAATCCGTGCATAGCAACGCGCCGCCTACGTCTGCGATGCAGTTCGAGCACGCGGCTTTACTGGCTTCTTCACGGATTACTGTGGGTAGAGGCTGAGTTTGCCACAAAAGAAGAGGATGCGGGTGCGATAGTTAAGAAAGGAACGGAAACCCCGGGCGTTGGCCTTGATCGCCTGGATTTTGGAATTAAGGCCTTCGGTCACCGCATTGGTGATCGGATGGCGCAGGTAAGTCAGGATATTGTCCAGGTGCGCCTGGAGCATGCGCGCCACCTTGATCATCGGTCGCAGCTGGCTGCGGCTGGCCCAGCCGAACCATTTCTTGAAGAACTTGCGCGCGCTCCCTTCGTAGGAGTAGTTCCAGAGTTCGGTGAAGAGCTCCTTGATCGCCCAGGCCCGCGCGACCTTCAAGTTCAGATCCTTGAGCTGGGCGAAGCTGGCCCGTTTCTCTGCACTCATGTTCTGCGGATTGTAAAGCCAGAGTTGCCGACTGCCTTTGAGCGTGGCATCGCCTTCTTGCAATAATTCCTTGTTCTCCCGGCGCCGGACCTGATCGACCGCTTCGCCCAGATGCTTGGCGATGTGAAACTTGTCATGCACAATCGCCGCCTGCGGCAGCGCCGCCCTTGCGGCGGCAGCATAATAGCCCGCCATATCCATCGCCACCGCCTCGACTTGGGCCAGTTGCTTCTCCCCCAGCGTGGCCAGGAGCAACTCCGCCGCCGCCTGGTCGCGTCCCTCCGTCACTTCCAGCACCCGGCTGCCTTCCAGATCGGTCAAGAGCGAGATGTAACTCTGGCCGCGCCGGAAGCTCTTCTCATCGAGCCCCAGATACCGCAACTGCTCCAGCTCCCGCCGCTCCAGCCCCCGTGCCACCGCCCGATCCATGATCCTCTGCAGCGCGTCCCAATGCAGACCCAGCAGCTCTTTGGCTTGGGTCAGGCTGCGGCTGGCCAGGATCACCTCAATGGCGAAACGCTCAAAGAGCAGCGTAAAACGACTGCCCGGACCAGCCCACGGAATCCGCACCGTCCTGACCCCATGCTGGGGACAATCAGCCCGCGGCACCCGCGCTCGCAGCACCGTCTCAAAGCGCATCACGTCCAGGTGTCGCCACTTCCGCTCCGGCAGATAGTCCTTCAGCGCACAGGCCGCCCCACACTCCGGGCAGCGCACCGCTTCGGCGATCGTCCGCTCCAGCGCGATCTCCACTCGCTTGTGCTCCAGTTCCAGCTTCACCCCCGCCACGCTCCACGGACTTTCCACCCCCAAAAGCTGCCCATAGTGCCGGTGCAGTTCATTCGTGATTTCTTCCATCCCCCTTCTTTGCCAAACCCGCCGCCCCTCACGCCAGCCTCAATCCCTCACCCACACAAAACCGCGAAGAACCTTTATTCGGGTGCGCTGTAGTACGCAGTGCACTCCAACTCCTACTGTTACTGAGGGAGACCTCTTTCCGGG